>JBDTXW010000012.1:0-23364 GCA_040005975.1 Betaproteobacteria bacterium
CGTGGTAACGATCGTCATGCGCGACAGCGACGGATCTTCGGTCGGCGCCACCGTCAGCGATTCGATGTTGTAGCCACGCGCGGAAAAGAGGCCCGAAACGCGCGACAAAGCGCCCGGCTCGTTCTCCAGAAGAACGGAAATGATGCGCCTCATTGCGGTCTCGCTAAAGGTCTTCCGAGCCGAGCAGCATTTCGGTCAGTCCCTTGCCCGCTTTCACCATCGGCCACACGTTCTCGGTCTGGTCGGTGATGAAGTCCATGAACACCAAACGGTCCTTGAGCTTGAATGCTTCCCTCAAGGCGGGCTCGACGTCGGATGGCTTTTCGATCAGCATCCCGACGTGCCCGTACGCTTCCGCGAGCTTCGTGAAATCCGGCAGCGCATCCATGTACGATTCGGAATAGCGGCTCGAGTAATCAACCTGCTGCCACTGCCGCACCATGCCGAGATAGCGGTTGTTGAGGTTCACGATCTTGATCGGCAGATGGTATTGCTTGCAGGTCGACAGTTCCTGAATGCACATCTGAATCGAGGCTTCGCCCGTGACGCAGGCGACCGTCGCGCCGGGATTGACGAGCTGCACGCCCATCGCGGCAGGCAGGCCGAATCCCATCGTGCCCAAGCCGCCCGAATTGATCCAGCGCCGCGGCTTGTCGAACTTGTAGTACTGCGCGACCCACATCTGATGCTGTCCGACGTCGGAGGTGAGGAAAGCGTCGCCGCCGGTCAGCTCGTAGAGCTTCTCGATGACGAACTGCGGCTTGATCAGCGCGCTCTTGCGGTCGTAGTTGAGACAGTCCTTGCGCTGCCACTCCTTGATCTCTCCCCACCAGGACTTGAGCGCCGCCGCGTCCGGCCGCTGGCTCGACGACTCGATCAGCTTGAGCATCTCGTCGAGCACATCAGCGACGTAGCCGACGATCGGAACGTCGACCTTGACGCGCTTGGAAATCGACGAGGGATCGATATCGATGTGGATGATCTTGCGGTCGGCACGATAGAAGTGCGCGGGGTTGCCGATGACCCGGTCGTCGAACCGCGCGCCGATCGCGATCAGCACGTCGCAATTCTGCATCGCCATGTTGGTCTCGTAGGTGCCGTGCATTCCCGGCAGGCCGGTGAACTGCGGATCGGTACCGGGGAAGCCGCCCAGGCCCATCAGCGTCGTCGTGCACGGAAACCCGAGCAAGCGCGTGAGCCGCGTGAGCTGCGCCGACGCATTGTTGAGAATCACCCCGCCGCCCGCATAGATCATCGGCCGCTTCGCTTCGAGCAGCAGCTGCACCGCCTTCCTGATCTGTCCCTGGTGGCCCTTGGTCACCGGGTTGTACGAGCGCAGCGACACAGTCTTCGGGTAGGCAAATTCCGCCGTCGCCTGCGTCACGTCCTTCGGAATGTCGACCAGCACCGGCCCCGGCCGCCCGCTCGCCGCCAGATAGAAGGCCTTTTTGATCGTCAGCGCGAGCTGGGCGACGTCCTTGACCAGGAAGTTGTGCTTGACGCAGGGCCGCGTGATGCCGACGGTGTCGCACTCCTGGAAGGCGTCCTGGCCGATGGCATGCGTCGGCACCTGGCCGGTCAGCATCACCAGCGGGATCGAGTCCATATACGCGGTGGCGATGCCGGTGACCGCGTTGGTGACGCCCGGCCCGGACGTCACCAGCGCGACGCCGACCTTGTGCGACGAGCGCGAATAACCGTCGGCGGCGTGGACGGCGCCCTGTTCGTGCCGTACCAGGACGTGCTTGACCTTGTCCTGCTTGAAAAGCTCGTCGTAGATGTTGAGGACCGCACCGCCCGGATAGCCGAAGACGTATTCGACGCCTTCTTCCTGCAGGCAGCGGACGACGATTTCTGCGCCCGTGAGTTGCATTTCTCGCCTTATGTTTCGCCCAATTGCAATAGGTGGCCACTGTCCGCACCACTAAAGGATCAGCGGTCGGATCGTTGCGAACTGCCTGGACGCGAAACGGGGTAGACGCGTCCGACCAAGGCTTGAATCGGGTAGAAAGCCGCGATCAGATCAAAGCCGGCCGCATTCCGAAGGGGTGGCCGGAGGCACTTGTGGCGCCGCCGGACGGGATGCGAACAGCCGATTTGCAATGCTCTTATCGGCCGAATGCCGGCCGATGCCCCAAACAGTAAAGGCTCATCCGGTTTTCGTCAACGCTTTCGGGCCGCTCGCCCCCGGTTTCCAAAGCGGCGCTGTGCTTATAATCCCGCGATACCACCGTGCCCGGAAGACTGAACTGGCCACCTACCAGGAAATCTCCACGTTTCTCGCCGAAGTGCAACGTCGCGCATTCAAGCAGGCGATGTTTGCAGTCAAGGATGAGGACGCCGCGCTGGACGTCGTTCAGGATGCGATGCTGAAGCTTACCGAAAAGTACTCGGCCAAGCCGCCGGCCGAGTTGCCGATGCTGTTCCAGCGCATCCTGCAGAACACCATACACGACCACTTCCGCAGGCAAAAAGTGCGCTCGACCTGGACGACGCTACTGTCGGCATTCGGGCAAAAGGACGAAAAAGACGATGATTACGATCCTTTGGAAACCATGGCGGCGAAGTCGGAGTCCAATATTGCTGCCGACCCTGCCAGCCAGGTCGAGCAGGGAGAGATCGTCGGCTTGATCGAGCAGGCCGTGTCTCGGCTTCCCACGCGTCAACGGCAAGCCTTTCTGCTGCGTTACTGGGAGGAGTTGGATGTGGCCGAGGCCGCCGCCGCGATGGGTTGCTCCGAGGGCAGTGTGAAGACCCACTGCTCCCGGGCGGTTCGGGCGCTGGCCGACACGCTCAAGGCTAAAGGTATTACCTTATGAACGACGAACACGAAACCGCAAAAAAAATAACGGCTTATCTCGACCGCGGTGCGGCCGGGCTCAAGTCAGGCACCGCCTACCGGCTGCAAGTCGCTCGGCGCGAAGCCTTGGGTGCGCTCGCCTATCCGGAGCGGGCGGCCGAGTTGGCGCTGGCTGGGGCGGGCGGGTTTGCCGGAAGCCCAAGCAAGCGGCACGTTCTCGCCGACGCGCGGATCTGGATCGGGATCCTGTTGATCGTCAGCGCGGCGCTGTACTTCCAGTACTGGCAATCGGTGCAGCAGGTCCGGGAACTCGAGGAAACCGATGCGGCAATCCTGACGTCGGACCTGCCGATCGAAGCGTATCTTGACCGCGGGTTCCCGGCTTGGCTGAAGCACGATACCGACAACTGACTTCGTTGCCGGCCTTGCTCGCTGCCACGTTGCTTGCGGCGGCCTGCTTCGCCACACCGGCCTTGGCCGGCCCCGTCATCCTCCGCTCGCCCGCCTGGGCCGAGCTTTCGCCGGCCAACAAGGAGGCGCTCGCACCGCTCGCCCCGCAGTGGGACAAGCTGGATGCGCAACGCAAGCAAAAGTGGCTGGGCATCGCGCAGCGCTATCCGAAAATGGCCCCAGGCGAGCAGCAGCGGGTCCAGCAGCAGATGGGCGCCTGGGCGAGCCTGACGCCGGAGCAGCGCCGGGTGGCCCGGGAGCAATACAAGTCGCTGAAGCAGCTGCCCCCGGAAAAGCGGCAGGAGGTCCGGGAAAAGTGGCGGGAGTATCAGCAGCTGCCCCCGGAAAAGCGGCGCGAGCTCGCGCGCAAGGGCGAGAATGCGCCCGCCGGCGGCAAGCCGCAGGCGCCCGCCGTCAGTAAGCCGCAGACGCCTGCCATCGGCAAGCAGCAGGCGCCTCCCCCGGCGCCCCCGGCAGCCGATCGATAACCGGGCGCGGGTGAGCCCCGGCAGCGCGACGGCGCCGATCGATCGGCCGCACGCGGGCCTCTTGCGGCGCCTCGCCGCCAGCCTCTACGAAGCCCTGCTGCTGGGCGCCTTGGCCTTGGCGCTCGGCCTGGTACTGCTGCTGCTGACCGGCCCGCGCGCCACGGCCGCAAACCACCTGTTGGCCGTCCCGCGGCCTGCGGAGCGCGCGATCTCGTTCGCCTGCCTGATCGCCGCCTTGGGTGCTTATTGCATCTGGCTCTGGAGCGACGGCAGGCGCAGCCTGCCGATGCGGACCTGGGGCCTTGTGCTCACGACGGCCGCCGGCGGCACCGTCAGCCCGTGGTTGGCCGGGTTGCGCTATCTGGCGGCGTGGACTGGCCCCGCCTGCGCCGTCGCCGCGTACCTGGTCTTGCGCCCCTATGGCCATCGCCGCTGGGCCGCGGCATTGCTCGCGATCAACTACGCCTGGGCGCTGGTCGATCGGGATGGCCGCTTCCTGCACGACCGGCTCGCCGGGACAAGGCTGATGCGCGCCGCGGCGCCCTCCCGGCCGGCGCCGACCGTCGCAGCCGAACCGCCCTTGCCTTGAACGGCATGCGGATGCGCGCTCTTAGAATCGGGGCTTCGGCTGCGCCGCCTGGTAGCGTGCGACGCTGGCCATGATCTCGGCCTTGGCTTCCTCGGGCCCCACCCAGCTCGATACGCGGACCCACTTGCCCGGCTCGAGATCCTTGTAGTGCTCGAAAAAGTGGGCGATCTGCCGCGTGCTGATGTCCGGCAGGTCGCGCGGCGACTGGATCGCGCGGTAAAGCCCCGAAAGCTTGTCGATCGGCACGGCCAGGATCTTGGCGTCGCCGCCGGCTTCGTCGTCCATCTTCAGCATCCCGATCGGACGGCAGCGCACGACGACGCCGGTGATCAATGGCACTGGCGAGAGCACGAGCACATCGGACGGATCGCCGTCGTCGGACAGCGTGTTCGGGATGTAGCCGTAGTTGCACGGATAATGCATCGCCGTCGACATGAAGCGATCGACGAACACCGCGCCGGTCTCCTTGTCGACTTCGTACTTGATTGGGTCGCCGTGCATCGGGATCTCGACGATGACGTTGCAATCGTTCGGGACGTCGTTACCGGCACGCACGCGGTCGAGATTCATCGGCAATCTGCCATGCGTTGGGAAGCCTGATTATAGCGACGACGATGGTCGCGGGCTTGCCGTATCATTGCCGGCGTACACCTCAAAGCGCTCGTCGATGCTCTACGCTCTCGGTTCCCGCAAGGTGCAGCTCATCGGCAGCGGACACTACGTCGCGCCCAATGCCACCATCATCGGCGACGTCGTACTCGAAAGCGAATCCTCGGTGTGGTTCAACGTCGTCATCCGCGGCGACAACGATACGATCACCATCGGCGCCCGATCGAACATCCAGGATGGGTCGGTTCTCCACACCGACGCCGGGGTGGCACTCACGCTGGGCCCGTCGGTTTCGGTCGGTCATCTGGTGATGCTTCACGGCTGCACGATCGGTGAAGGCTCGCTGATCGGCATCAAGGCGGTGATCCTCAACGGCGCCCGGGTCGGGCGCGATTGCCTGGTCGGCGCCAACACGCTGATAGCGGAGGGCAAGACGATTCCCGACCGCTCGCTGGTGCTGGGCTCGCCGGGCAGGGTCGTGCGAATGCTCGACGACGACGAGGTCGCGAAACTGCGCTGGATCGCCGATCATTATGTCGACAACGCCCTGCGCTACCGCACCGATTTCAGGGCCGTTTGAAGGTGCCAGAGCGCAAACGGATGAATCCGCCGGACCCGCTCGGCGCATCAAACCAGTATCGCCGTCCTCGAGGGCCGCCGTGAAGACCCTGCTCATCGCCATTACTGCCGTTTGCACGACCCTCGCCAGCGCCGGAAGCTTCGCCGCGGACGTGCTGCGCGAATCCCGCGCCGCGACCGGTTTCAGTCGAATCGAGATCGACGGCCAGGCCGATATCACCCTGCGCCAGGGCAAGACCGAGGGCATTACGCTCGAGGCCACGGCGCAGGGCCTGAAGCAGATACGCACCGAGGTGCGCGGGCGTACGCTGCGGATCAGCCTGGTCGAACAGAGCTACTGGTGGCAATGGATTATCGGCGGCAGCGCCACGCGCACGCCGCGGAGCGGGAAATCAGCGGCATCGGCAAGATCAGGCGCCGCTAAAAGGGACTTGACCTACGCCTAGGCGCCGGCGGGCTCTCCGCCTTCCGGGCCGTAGAAAAACACCCAGGCGTGGAAGTCGTCGGAAAATTCCTCGAAGCGATGCACGACGCCGGCCGGGACGAACAGCACGTCGTGCACGGCGAAGCGATGGCGGGATGGCCCGTTGACGAACCATCCGGCACCGCGCGCGATAACGTAGATTTCATCGCGCGTGTGTGGCGTCTGCGGATCGCTTCCGCGCGGCGCATAGAGCTTCACCTGCAGCGTGCCATGCTCGAACAGCGCCACCGATCGCTTGCCGTCCGGCGTGGGCAAGAGCGCGGCCGCCTCCTGCAGCGTGATGTGGCATCGCTCTAGCGGATCGGTGTCGCCCTGGAGCTTGCGCATACCGTTCTAATGCACCAGCGATCGACCCGCGTCGGCGAGCGCGTCGGCCTTGAATAACAAAGTCATGCCCGTCGTCTGATCGCGATCGGCGTGCACGCCGGCCAGCGCGCGCACGTCGGCGACGCGGCAATCGTGCATCAGCTCGGCGAGCATCTCTGCCACGTCGACGGCACGGTCGCCGGCAAACAGCGGACAACGAAAGCCTTCTGCCAGGCGCGGGTCGAAAGGGCTCGACAGCGAAAGGCGCAGCTCGCCGCCGCCCGGCGCGCCGGCGCAGCGATGCGCGCTGATTACCGCCGACGGTTCGCCTACGCTGGCACGCACGCGGCGAATCGCATTGCTGGCGAAAAGCTGCGCGCCGATGTCGCGTTGCGCGATGCGGCCCTGCTGCAGCGCGCCCAGCGGCGACTGCGCGGCGCGAGGCAGCGCCAACACCGAATAGCCGGGCCCGGCGAGCTGTCGGGCCAGTTCCTGCGCGAGCGGCATCGCCCAGGTGGCCGTGTCGCTGTCGCGCAGCAAGTCGGCTTGCGGTGCAGCCACTGCCACACCGACCAGAAAGCGCAGGTGCACGCCTTCCTGTCCGGCTTTGGTCGCGATCGGCGTCGGAGGTAGATCGAGATGATCGACGCGGCCGTCGGCTGCCTGCCGCTGCCAGGCGAGGAGCTGCGGCAGGCGCGCCAGGTCGAAGGCGTCGGAGGCGACTAGCGGCGAGGCGAGCGCGAACGTCTCGCTGCCGCCGAGCGCTCGATGCTCGCGCAGAATCGCCGCGACACGCGCGACGTCGTCCAGCACGCCGGCGATCTCGGCATCACCGTCCTTACCCGCTGCGACCAGCACCAGCGGGATCGCAAAGAGCGTCGCCGTCAGCCGGTCGCCGTGCTCGCCCTGCGACGCCTCGCGCCAGGCGTCGATCAGCCGGCGCCACAGGTGCCGCGCCACGGGCGCCGACGGCGCCGCGGCGAGCAGCTCGGCAACAAATGACCCTTCGCCGCCGCGCAGACGCTGCACCAGCGCCGTGACCAGCGCCCGATCGATTTCGTCAGCGCGCGCGGTGCTCGACGCGGCGAGGCTCGCATCGGCCAATTCGAACAGTGGTGCCTGGGCGGATTCAGTCTGCGCCACGAACATGCGCGGGTCGTCGATGTCCATGAGCGGCGATTGTCGCATGTGAAAATGACGCGTCCAAGCCCCGCGCTGCGGCGCATAATCGAAAGCGGGTGCCGCCGCAGCCTGCCGGCATGCGGTGCACATCGACAGGAGGTCAGGCGATGTACAAGAGCATTCTTGTCGCGACCGACGGCTCGCGGCTTTCCGGCAAGGCTGTCACGCATGCCATTGCGCTGGCCAAGGCCCTCGGCGCCAGGCTCATTGCGTTTTACGCCTCGCCCGATTACCCGCTTCCCGTATACGCCGAAGGCGCGATCGTCGAGCCGATGTCGCGCCGCGAATATGCGGCCATCTGCAAGGACGAAGCCGACAGGATCCTCGGCGCGATCGCGGCTAAAGCGAAATCCGCACGAGTCGCGTTCAGCGACGCGCGCGCCGTCGATTCGACGCCGTGGCGGGCGATACTTGCTGCAGCACGCAAGCATCGCTGCGATGTGATCGTAATGGCATCGCACGGGCGCCGCGGCGTTTCCGCGCTGTTGCTCGGCAGCGAGACACAAAAAGTGCTGACCCACTCGAAGATCCCCGTCGTCGTCGTGCGCTGAAGTCCGGGACGCTGGCCGACGCTCCCTGCCGGTCCGCTGCCGGCCCAGGCGCGGAATCGCGCCTTTCACGTAAAATGCATGGTTTGCTGGAAAAGCCAGGCGGCCGATGCACGTTTCGCGATTTTTTATTTCGACGCTCAAGGAAGCTCCCGCCGAAGCCGAGCTTGCCAGCCATCGCCTGATGCTTCGCGCCGGCATGATCAAGCGGCTTTCTTCCGGGATCTACACCTGGATGCCCCTGGGGCTGCGCGTACTGCGCAAGGTCGAAGCGATCGTGCGCGACGAAATGAATCGCGCCGGGGCGATCGAGCTCCTGATGCCGGTCATCCAGCCTGCGGAGCTGTGGCAGGAGTCCGGACGATGGGACAAATACGGACCCGAGCTGTTGCGCTTCAAGGATCGTCATCAGCGCGACTTCATTGTCCAGCCGACGTCCGAAGAGGTCATTACCGACATCGCCCGCAAGGACCTGAAAAGCTACCGGCAGCTGCCGCTGAACCTCTACCATATCCAGATCAAGTTTCGCGACGAGGTGCGCCCGCGCTTCGGGGTGATGCGCTCGCGCGAATTCATCATGAAGGACGCCTATTCGTTCGACGCCGACATCGCCGGCATGCTGGCCTCGTATCGGCTGATGTACGACGCGTACGCGCGGATCTTCACCCGCCTGGGACTCGAATTCCGCGCCGTCGCCGCGGACACCGGCCAGATCGGCGGCAGCGCATCGGACGAATTCCAGGTACTGGCCGAATCGGGTGAGGACGCGATCGCGTGGTGCCCGGCTTCCGATTACGCCGCCAATGTCGAGCTCGCCGAAGCAGTCGCGCCCCATGCGCATCGCGCCGCCCCCGCGGAGCTCTTGCAGAAAGTAGCCACGCCCGGGATGTCGACTTGCGAAGACGTCGCCACGCTGCTGGGCCTGCCGCTCGGGCGCACGGTCAAATGCATCATGCTGCATGCCGCCGGCAAGGTGCAGATGTTGCTGCTACGCGGCGATCACAGCCTGAACGAGGCCAAGGTGGGAAAACTCGCCGGGCTCGAGGGATTTCGCTGGGCGAGCGACGCGGAGATCGTCGCGGCGACCGGCTGCGCCCCGGGCTACCTCGGACCGGTGGGGATCGACCCCGACATACCGCTGATTGCCGATCGGACAGTCGCCGTCATGAGCGACTTCGTCTGCGGCGCCAACGAGGCTGATTATCATCTGCGCGGCGTCAATTTCGGGCCCGATAGCCGCGAGCCGGATCGGGTCGCCGACATTCGCAACGTCGTCGCAGGCGATCGGTCGCCCGACGGCAAAGGCAATCTCGAGATCGCGCGCGGTATCGAGGTCGGCCACGTCTTTGCGCTGGGCGCACTGTATTCCGCGGCGATGGGGGCGACCTTCCTCGACGCCGCGGGTCAACCGCAGCCGATGCAGATGGGCTGTTATGGCATCGGCATCACCCGCGTCGTCGCGGCGGCGATCGAGCAGAATTGCGACGACAAGGGCATTATCTGGCCGGAACCGCTCGCCCCGTTCACCGTCGCAATCGCGCCGATCGGCTACGACCGGAGCGAATCGGTGCGCGCGGCCGCCGATCGCCTGCACGACGAACTCGACGCGGCGGGCGTCGAGGTCCTGCTGGACGATCGCGGCGAGCGCCCCGGCGTGATGTTCGCCGACCTCGAGCTGATCGGCATTCCGCATCGCGTTACGATCGGCGATCGCGGCCTCAAGGAAGGCAACGTCGAATACCAGGGGCGGCGCGAGGCGCAACCGACGACGGTATCGCTCGCCGACGCCGCAGCGCTGCTGCGATCGAAGCTTCGCTGCTGATCATGCGCCAGCGCCTGGCCGCGATCGTCCTCGCCGCGTTGCTCCTCACCCCCGATGGGGCGCGCGCCGGCGCGCAGGTGGAGGAGAGCCTGTCCGCCAATGTGCAGAACTCGCTGCATCGCGCAGTCAGTGACTTCCCGGCGCCGCGACTGGTGTTCGCTACCGAAGGCGAAGGACGCGCCTGGCTTGCCGACATGGCGTCCCGCCTGGTCAAGAAAATGCCGGATTGGCCGACGCGGCGCGACTTCCTGATCAGCGTGCAATACGAAGCTAGCCGCGCCGGCCTCGATCCACAGCTTGTCCTCGGCTTGATCGAGCACGAAAGCAACTTCCGCAAGTTCGCCGTTTCCGGCGCCGGAGCGCGCGGGTATATGCAGGTGATGCCATTCTGGGTCGCCAACATCGGCAGCCCCGATCAGGATCTCTTTCACCTGCGCACGAACCTCCGCTATGGCTGTACGGTCCTGCGTTATTACCTCGATCGCGAGGATGGGGATTATTTCCGTGCATTGGGGCGCTACAACGGCAGCCTCGGCCAGGCGGATTATCCGACGCGGGTGATTGGCCTGATGCTCTCCAAGTGGCGCTGGGATCCGCCCAAGGCAAGCGCTGCGTCATCGCCCGCCGCCGTCGGCACCCGCGCCATCAAGTGAGTTCGCCGCTGCGCTATCGCGGCCGCTTCGCCCCCTCGCCCACCGGGCCACTGCATTTCGGCTCGCTTATCGCGGCGCTCGCGAGCTACTGCGATGCGCGCGCGCAAGGCGGCGAGTGGCTGCTGCGCATCGAGGACGTCGACCTGCCGCGCCGGCGTGCCGGTGCGGCCGAAGCAATCGCCGCCACGCTCGCGGCGTACGGCTTCGTCTGGGACGGCCCGATACTTCGGCAAAGCGAGCGAGGCGCGCTGTACGAACAGGCGCTCGAGCGTTTGCGCGATCGCGGGTTGTTGTTCGCGTGCGCGTGCACGCGCCGGGAACTGGAAGCGACTCCGCCCGGGCCGAGTGGCGAGCGCATCTACCCGGGAACCTGCCGCGGCGGCCACGTCGCGGCAGGTGAGGGACGCGCCTGGCGGGTCGCTGTCGATGACGTGCCCACCGCGTTCACCGACCGCCTGCAGGGCAGGCAGCAGCAGGTTCTCGATCGGGATGTCGGCGACTTCGTCGTCAGGCGCGCGGACGGGCTTTTTGCCTACCAGCTCGCCGTCGTCGTCGACGATGCGCTGCAGGGAATCACCGATGTCGTGCGCGGCGCCGACCTCCTTGCGTCGACGCCGCGGCAGATCTGGCTGCAGCGCCAGCTCGGGTTCGCGACGCCGGCCTATCTGCACCACTCGATCGCGATCGACCGTTCCGGGCACAAGCTCTCCAAAGAGAGCGGCGCGGCGCGTCTTCCCGACGACCCGCTGCCGGCGTTGTGCCGCGCTTGGCAATTTCTCGGACAGCCTTCCCCAGAGCGTCCGCCGAGCTCGGTGGCCGCCTTCTGGCGCTGGGCGCAGCGCGCGTGGGATGCGCGCGCGCTACCGCCGGTCGCGATGCTGCCAGCGGAAACCGACGCGGCAGCCTCGTTCCCCCGATAGCGCTCTGCAACCTTATAGCGTTCCGCCTGACCCGGCGGCCCGGGAGCGCGGCGGTATAATTCACGTATGCGCCCTCGCCGCGATTCGCGGGCCACAGGGCAAACGCCGTTCGTTTCGATCCAGCCATGACCACACTCGTCGTCGTCCGCAAGAACAAGGAGATCGCCATCGCCGCGGACTCGCTGACGACATTCGGCGACACGAGGCTGTCGGCCTACTTCGACCGGACCTACGAAAAAATCGTCCATCATCGCGGCACCTACATCGGCCTGTGCGGCAGCGCCGCTCACCAGCTGGTCTTCGAGAGCATGCTGGCCAAGCATGAGGACCTCGACTTTTCGACCCGGCGCGCGATATTCGAGACCTTTCGCAAGCTGCACCCTATCCTCAAGGAGCAGCACTTCCTCAATCCGAAGGAGGAAGACGACGATCCGTACGAGTCGACGCAGATGACCGCGCTGATCGCTAACGTGCACGGCATATTCGGCGTCTACTCGATGCGCGAGGTCTTCGAGTACAACCACTTCTGGGCGGTCGGCTCGGGACGCGAATTCGCGTTGGGTGCGATGCACAGCATGTACGGCCGTCTGCGCTCGGCCACCGCCGTCGCCAAGGTGGGTATCGACGCAGGTACGACGTTCGACAAGAATTCGGCGCTGCCGCTTACGCTCTACACCTTGCCGCTGCGATGAGCCTGTATCGGCCGGCGGCGTTTGCGAGCAGCGACCAGGCGGCGATCGCGCGGCTGTTCGACGAGCACCCGTTCGCCACGCTGATGACCGCCGGAGGCGGCGAGCCGCAGGTCAGCCATCTGCCGTTGCTTCATCGGCGCGAACCTGCGCCGCACGGCAGCTTGATCGGACACATGGCGCGGGCGAATCCGCACTGGCGTCACTTCGGCAGCGGCGCCACGCTGGCGATTTTCCATGGCCCGCACGCCTATGTCTCGCCGTCCTGGTATGCGGAGCCCGCGGCGCAGGTGCCGACGTGGAACTACGCGGTCGTCCACGTTCACGGCCTCGCCGAGATCGTCGCCGACCGTGCAGCGACGCTGGCGACGTTGGAGCAAATGATCGGACGCTTCGAGGGCGGCCGGCCGGCCCCGTGGCGCCTGCAGCTCGAAGGTGCGCGGCTCGACGCGATGGTGGGCGCGATCGTCGCATTCCGCATCGCGATCGAGCGCATCGATGCCAAACTCAAGCTGTCGCAAAACAAGGATGTGGCCGACCGCAAGCGGGTCGCCTCCGCCCTGCGCGCCGAATTCGTACCCGATGCGACCGCGACCGCGGCCTGGATGGATCGTGAGGCCGGCGGCGATTGATCCTGGCGCGCCGCGGGTGCGCTTCGACAAGTGGCTGTGGGCCGCGCGCTTTTACCGCACGCGCGCCCTCGCCGCGCTGGCGATCGAAGCCGGACATGTGAGAGTCGACGATCAGCGGATCAAGCCCTCGCGCGGCGTCGCGGCCGGCGACCGGATCGTACTGCGCAAGGATGGGCTGGTCTGGAATATCGTCGTCGCGGGGCTGACCGATCGGCGCGGCAGCGCTGCTTCAGCCGCAGGACTCTACCGGGAGGCGCCGGACAGCATCGCCGCCCGTGCCGGGGAAATCGCCCGGCGCAAGGCCGCGGCAACGGCTATGCCAATGCGGCCGGGCCGCCCGACGAAACGCGAGCGCCGCAAGCTGAAAGAATTTTTCGAGGGCGGCTAGCCGGGCTCTTCAGCAAAAGCGCATGTCGGCGAAATCGAGGATCAACTCCGCCTGCTGATAACCGCGCCAGATCAAATAGCCGAGCGCCGCGACGAGCACCAGCGCAATTACGCGCCAGGACCAGCGCAGCGGCAACGCATCAGGCACGCTGCGGCACCTGCGCTACCCCGCCGACGGCGCCCAGCTCCCGCATCGCGACCATCACCGAGCTGAAGTCGGCAGCGGTTCGCACATCGGGGATCGGTTTGGCCAGCAGGTTGACGGCGCGACCGCTGACGACCAGTGGCAGCTCCTCGGGCAGCGCGGCGCGCAGCGATCGGATTTCCTGTCCGGCGATCTTGCCGGAAATGCCGCGATCGAACAGCAGTATCGCCAAACAAACCTTGTACGCCCGCGCCGCACCCGCGACCTCCTGCGGCGGCACGCCGCTGCCCAACGTAAGGCAGTTGATGCCCTCCGTAAACAGCAGCAGCTCGAGAATCGCCAGGCCGAGCTGATTGGGATCGTTGGGCGGCGTCGCGAGCAGGATCTGGCGTGCATCGCGCGTCGGCCGCACCAGCCGCGTCACATCGCGCAGCAGCCGCTGCGCGAGATCGGCAAAGCGCAATTCCTGAAAATTCTGCATTTCTCCACGCACGACGCGCTCGTGCACGGCCTCGTTGAGCGGTATCAGCGTCTGCTCGAGAAAGCGGCGCAGGCCCTGTCCCACCAGCAACTTGGACAGATGGTTCTGCAGCTCACCGACGCGATGCTCGGCGAGCAGGGTGACCGCGGACTCGATTTCGGCCGGAAGCGGCGCCGGCGCATCGACCGCGATGCCCAGCATCGATTGCAGCGCAGGCTCGGCCAGCGGCACGACGGCACCGGCGCGCCAGCCTTCGGAGAGGAGTTGCTTGATGACCTTGAGCCGCGCGACCTGGTCCGGCGGATAGACGCGATCGCCGAAGCCGTCGCGGGCAGGATGCGGGAAGCCATAACGGCGCTGCCACATGTAGAGCTGCTCGCGCCGCAAGCCTGTGATTCGCACGACTTCGCGAATGTGCAGTGCGCTGCGCGTATCGCCACTTGCCGCTGCCGGTGCGGCGATCTGCAGCCCCGGGCTGGTGCGGCGCGTCGGCGCCTTGATCAAGATTCCCATGGCAACACCTCAATTCCTGTTAGATACAAGTATAAAGAGTTAAGTTGTGTATTTCAGCTGGTCGCAACGCGGCATAGCCTGCCGCAGCACGTCAGTCCCGATCTCCGCGCGGAGCGCCGTATTGCTAGCGCTGCCGCTTTGCTCCATCATCCTGCTTTCTGAACAAGGGCTTCCGGCACAGTTCTACCGCCAAGTCTTTGCTTATTTGCTGACCACAATCAGGCTAGTGCAAATATCGTACCGGCCCGAGGAATCCGCTCCAAAATGTTCGGTTTCGGCAAGTCGATCAAGGATCCGCTGGCGGACGCCAAGACCGCCGAACGGTGGCTGGCGACCTTTCCAGCGAACGATCCGCTGGCAGCACACTCGGCAATCCTTACCGAACTGGGCGCTTTGGCGGAACGCAATGCCAACCGCGCGCCGGCACGGCTCGAGGCAGTTTTCCGGGTCGATGTCCAAACCGAGGCGCTGCGCCGCACGCTGACGGCGCAATACCACGAGCACGGCAGCCGCTCGAGCCGTGTCGAGAGCCAGCTTTGGCAGGCGATGTTCGATCTGACGCAGGGCTTCCTTCTTTGCTACCAGGCGTTCGCGCGGGAAGTCAGCGATCATGCCCAGAGCAACCGGTGGCGCGCATTGCTTCCCGAATTGGTCGCGCGGCAGATCATCCATCATGGCCTCGACGCGAAAATCCGTCTGTATCGCTACGAGCAATGGATTCCGGCGCGCTGGTCCGACCTGCACTCATTGTTCCAGATCGCCTGTTCGACGCAGATCGAGCGGCAGCCGATAGCTGCGCTGGCGGACGCCGCGCTGACGACGATCGAGCAGGAATACCTGCGCGTCCTGCTGCTGCAGCTGATGGACGCCGGCAACCTCTCGGCGCGCCACGTCGAATGGGTCGCCGAGCAATTGTCCGAGTGGTGCGCGTCACTACGCCTGAACATCGAATCGTCTACCGCGACCAGTTTCTACGTTGATCTGGGCGCGCGCAACGGACTCAAGCGGCGTGGTCCGGCGCCGCTCGAAGGCCGCGTGCTCTTCCTCGACACGCGCCCGCTGCATGCGATGCTCATGCAGAACGTCGTCGTGCTCGAGCAGAAGGTGCGCAGCGACCCGCTATCCGAACGGACGCTGCGCCGTACCGAGCAGCTCAACCTGATGACCAAGCTTGCCGCGCAGGTCGACCCTGAGTTCCGCCCGGTGGCGCGGCGGGGCGAGCGCAGCAACGCGTCGGGTACGGTCGACGCGATCGTCGGCTTCACCAAGATCGCCGGCTATCTTCGCGACGAGGAGGTGCATCCGCTGGTCGAAAAGCGGCACCGGCTCGGAAACTTCGACGATTCGATCGAGCTCGCGACCTTCGGCCACATGCGCAACGAAAACGCCCGGGCGCTCGAAGTCGCGCGGCGGTTGCTGTCGAGCTATGCGGCGCCGGGCGGTGCCTGGGACATTCGCGACGTCTCGCACACCGGCTACCGGCTGGTCGCGCCGATGAGCGTCATCAACACCGTCACGCTGGGCACGCTGGCCGCGATCCGAGCGCAAGGCCAGCCGCTGTGGACGCTGGGCATCGTGCGGCGCATGAAGCGCCTGACCAGCGAGCGCGCCGAGATCGGGCTGCAGGTGATCGCCAACAACCTGGTCGGCGTCGAGTTGTTCGAGCAGAAGCGCGGCGACGCCGACTATTCGGTCGATGGTGTCATTCCGACGGTCAGCGGCCGCCGCTTCCCCGGGCTGTTCCTTTCGCTGCGCCGGCGCGACAGCGATTCGACGATCCAGACGTTGATCGTGCCAGCCGGCGAATACCAGCCCGGAAAGCGCATGCAGATGAGCGTCGCCAGAGTGTCTCAGCAAATCGCGTTCGGGCGCCTGCTCGAGCAGCAGCCGGAATGGATCTGGGCGACGATCGAAGCGCAGGACAACGCGGCGCGCAGCGCCGGCGCCACAGCCGCCTGACGCCGCCAGCCGGATGACGGCCGATCGTTACCGCGAACTCTGCGCGCGGCATCGCTGGAACGTGCCGCACGACTTCAACATTGCCGCCGCGGTATGCGCGCGCCACGCCGACGATCGCTCGCGGCTGGCGATGTACTGGGAAGACGAGTCCGGCGCGACCGCCGCGCTGAGCTTCTGGGATCTGCAGCAGCAGGCCAACCGCTGCGCCAACGCGCTGGCGGCCCTCGGCATCGGTCGCGGCGACAAGGTCGCGATCATGCTGCCGCAGCGGCCCGAAACCGCCGTCGCACACATCGCCTGCTATCAGCTGGGCGCGATCGCGGTCCCGCTGTCGTTCCTTTTCGGGCCGGAGGCGCTGGAATACCGCCTGCAGAATTCGGACACGGCGGTCGCCATTGTCGACCCGGCGTCGTTGCCCAATCTCGCGCCAATCCGCGACCGGCTCCCCGTCCTGCGGCACGCGATCGGTGTCGCGGGCGCACGCGAGTCGTGGCTACTCGGCTGGGATCGACTGCTGCAGAATGCTTCGCCGCAGTTCTCGCCGGTGGCAACGCGCGCCACCGATCCGGCGCTCCTCGTCTACACCAGCGGCACGACCGGACCGCCGAAGGGCGCCTTGATGCCGCAGCAATGCCTGCTCGGCAATCTGCCCGGCTTCGTCTATTCGCACAACCAGTTCCCGCAGCCTGGCGACGTCTTCTGGTCGCCGGCAGATTGGGCCTGGACCGGCGGCCTGATGGACGCGCTGCTGCCGACACTGTATTTTGGCAGTCCGGTCGTGGGCTACCGCGGTCGCTTCGATCCCGAGCGCGCGCTTGCACTGATCGAGAAATACCAGGTGCGCAATACGTTCCTGTTTCCGACGGCGCTCAAGATGATGATGAAAGCGGTGCCGCTGCCGCGCGAGCGCTACGACGTGACGATGCGCAGCATGATGAGCGCGGGCGAGGCGGTGGGAACGACGGTATTTGCGTGGGCGCAGGATGCCCTTGGCGTCACGATCAACGAAATGTTCGGCCAGACCGAAACCAATTACATCGTCGGCAATTCGCACGCACTTTGGCCGGCCAAACCGGGGTCGATGGGTCGTCCCTACCCGGGCCATCGCATCGCCGTTCTCGACGAGGAGGGCAACCCGGCGCTGACCGGCGAGATAGGTGAAGTGGCGGTCAACCGGGTCGCTCCCGACGGCGCGCGCGATCCGGTTTTCTTTCTCGAGTATTTCAAGAACCCCGAAGGGACGGCGAAAAAATTCAGCGGCGACTGGTGCCGCACCGGCGATCTGGCCAAAGAGGACGACGACGGCTACCTCTGGTACCAGGGTCGATCCGACGACATGTTCAAGGCGGCGGGTTACCGGATCGGTCCGTCCGAGATCGAGAATTGCCTGGTACGGCACCCTGCCGTCGCCAACGCCGCGATCGTGCCCAGTCCCGATGAGACGCGAGGCAATGTCATCAAGGCCTTCATCGTGCTGGCCCCCGGACACGATCCCTCGCCCGCGCTCGAGGCGGCGATCCAGCATCATGTGCGAGAGCATCTGGCGCCGTACGAGTACCCGAAGGAGATCGAATTCATCGCGGCGCTGCCGATGACGACGACCGGCAAAGTGCAGCGGGGCGTGCTTCGCCAGCGCGAGCTCGACCGCAAAAAGGACGCCGCGGCCCATTGAACGGCGCCATGCGACGGCGTGGCCGCCGGGTCAGAGAGTGCGGCCGCGCGCGAACGCTTCGAGCAGCCGCCGGTGCATCAGTACCCAGACGACTGCGGGCACGACAGTCGGCAGGATCAGCGTGCCGAACTGATAGCCGAACGCGATCGCCTCGCGCTGCCACGCGCCGAACCCCGTCTGCGACGCGACGCCGGGGCCGAATCCCACCGCGATGTCCTCGAGCAATTCGGCGAGGACGCCCCAGGTCTGGAATGGCAGCAGGATCGCATAGCCGATCAGCAGGTTGCGGACGCGGTGCGGCGCCCTCGCCGCGAGGATCAACGCGGCCAGCAGCGGCAGCCCGAAAGTGAAATGGCGGACGTCGATGTCATCCGACACGACACCGCCGGCCGCCGCGGCGACTGTCGCGTTTGCCGCATGCAGCGAGGTGACGAAAGTGATCGAGTCGCCGTGCTGCTCGACCGCCTGGACGAGATCGGGCAGCGCGACGCGGCTGACCAGCTCAGCCAGTACCGCGACCGGCCAGGACAGCACGGGCGAAGCAAACCACCAGACGAACAGCGTGCATGCGAGCCAGGCGAAGACGAGAAGGACGAATCGCGCAAACGAGCCGGATGGCATCGCATCAAGCCGCGAGCGCCGGGATGTCGGCGGCGGGCCGCGGCAACGTGCGCACCCAGAGCATCCAGACGACCAGCACGTCGAGCATGATCAGCGCCTGCCAGACGTAAAGGTGCGCCCACTCGAACACGCTGAAGTTCCATTGGCCCAGGTAGAACAGGCTGATCACCCGCACGATATTGAGCCCCTGCACAGCGATGATGCCGATGCCAAGGCCGGCGAGCTTGCGCCGCCACGTCGCGGGGAACGCCAGGATCGCCGCAACCAGAACGATCGTCGCCTCGACGCCATTGCAGCCAGCCTCGATCGATACCGCGAAGCCGTTGCTCGCGCTTTGCAGCACCTTGCCGTGCGAGATTACCTGCGGGTCGAACAGCTTGACGATGTTCGCACTGATCGCGGCCAGCGTATTCGTCCAGGGCACGACGAACCATTGCTGCGCCCAGGGCGTCAATTCCAGTCCGAACAAGGCCGCTTGCAGCAGCAGAAACCAGAGGAAGAAACGGACCATCGCCGCGATTGTACGTGATGGTTCCGCGAAACCGGAACGTCAGCCGAGCTTCGCCCGCGCCAGTGCCGGGTTCTGTGCGAAATAGCGTTTTATGCCACCTACGATCGATGTGGCGAACTGCTGCTGGTGCCTGTCGCTGCGCAATTTGAGTTCCTCGTCGGGATTGGAAATGAACGCGGTCTCGACCAGGATCGACGGAATGTCGGGGGCCTTGAGCACCGCGAATCCCGCCTGCTCCACGCTGCCCTTGTGCAGCGGATTGATCGCGCCGATGCCGTCGAGCACCGAGCGCCCGACGCGAAGGCTGTCGTTGATCTGCGCGGTTTGCGACAGATCGAGCAGAGTCTTGGCCAGGATCGGGTCGCGGTTGTCGAGGTTGACGCCGCCGATCAGGTCGGCCTCGTTTTCCCGCTGCGCAAGCCATCGCGCGGCCGAGCTCGTCGCGCCATGCTCGGACAGCGCGAATACCGACGAGCCGCGCGCATGCGGCGTGGTGAATGCATCGGCATGAATCGACACGAACAGGTCGGCCCGCACGCGGCGCGCTTTTTCAACCCGCGCGTTGAGCGGCACGAAGTAGTCGTCGTCCCGGGTCAGCATCGTGCGCATTCCCGGCTCACGGTCGACCAGCGTCCGTATCTTGCGCGCAATGGCCAGCGTCACGTCCTTTTCACGGGTGCCGCGGCGACCGATCGCTCCCGGATCTTCGCCGCCGTGCCCCGGATCGAGCGCGATGATGATGGGCCGGCGCGATGCCGGCTTGGCTCGGGTCTGATCGCGGATCGGCGCCTTGGCCGGCGCATCGGGCGTGATGTCCTGGCTGCCTTTGGCTTCTCCCTCGAGCAAGGCCATCAACGGGTCGGGTGGCGTCAGCGGATAGAGATCGAGCACCAGGCGATGGCCGTACTCGCCGACGGGCGTCAGCGCGAAAATCTGCGGCTGCACCTCGGCCTTGAGGTCGAGCACGATGCGAACGATGCCCGGCCTGAATCGCGACAGGCGTATCGACTGGATATGCGGGTCGTTCGGGCGCAGTCGTTGCACGAGTTGCGCGAGCTCGCCATCGGGTTCGACGCCCTCGAGATCGAGCACCAGTCGCCGCGGATCCCTGAGCAGCATCATCTGGTGCGCGACCGGCGACGACGATTCGATAATCAGCCGCGTGTATTCCTGCGCGGGCCAGATGCGCGCCGAGGCAACCGTCGCGGCCGATGCGAGTCCCGGCAGAATGAGCTGCGCTGCCGGAAGAAGCAGCCACTGGCAAACGCGGCGGCGCTCGAGCGAGATCCGCGTTACGGCACCGGCGAGGCGAACGCGGCGAGACATGCGCTACCCGCGCGCGTGCCCGCTTTGAGCGTCAGAACGCGGCCTTCGCCCTGATAGTCGAGCGACAGCGCCACGTCGACCGGCGGCAACATGCCGTGGACGTTTTCCGGCCATTCGATCACGCACAGCGCGTCGGGACGGAAGTACTCGGCAAAGCCAGAATCTTCCCATTCGGCCGGCTCGTCGAAGCGATAAAAATCAAAGTGATAGAAGTATAAGCTCGAAATCGGATAATGTTCAACTAGCGTGTACGTCGGGCTTTTGACCGGTCCGGTCCAGCCCAGGCCGCGCAACAGGCCCCGGACCAGCGTGGTCTTGCCTGCACCGAGCTCGCCTGAAAGCGTGACGATCATGCCGCCGGCCAAGCCCGGCGCGAGATCCGCGCCGGCGCGCATCGTGGCGTCGGCATCAGGCAGGTACTTGCGCGGCGTTTGCATAATCGTCATCGTTGAACAAACGATGCTCAAGCCAGGTAAAAGGCCCTACGGCAACGTCTGGACTCATGTTGGCAGCTACCTTACCCGGCAACGCTCACCCGGATCTCACCGGACTGGCGCGCGATATTCGCGTCTGGGGGCTCGAACTGGGTTTCGGTGAAATCGGGATTGCCGATATCGGACTCGACGCCGAGGAGGCGCATCTGCTCGCATGGCTCGACGCGGGGCGCCACGGCGAGATGGATTATATGGCACGCCACGGTGTGCGCCGGGCGCGGCCGGCAGAGCTCGTTCCCGGCACGTTGCGCGTGATCAGCGCGCGGCTCGACTATCTACCGTCCGAGGCGCGCGACGCGGCGGCGACGCTCTCCGACCCGAGCAAGGCCTATGTCTCGCGTTACGCGCTGGGCCGCGACTATCACAAGGTGCTGCGCAGCAAGCTCGGCCGCCTGGCGGCCCGGATCGCCGGCGCCGTCGGCGATTTCCCCTACCGCGTCTTCACCGATAGCGCGCCGGTGCTCGAAGTCGCGCTTGCCGCCAAGTCGGGGCTGGGCTGGCGCGGCAAACACACGCTACTGCTGACGCGCGATGCCGGCTCGTTCTTTTTTCTGGGCGAGATCTATACCGACCTGCCGCTGCCGCTCACCCCTGCGGCGAGTGCGCATTGCGGCAGCTGCAGCGCCTGCATAAGCGCATGCCCGACCGGGGCGATCGTTGCGCCGTACGAGCTCGATGCGCGCCGTTGCATTTCCTATCTGACGATCGAGCTCAAGGGCAGCATTCCGGAAGCCTTGCGGCCGCTGATCGGAAATAGAGTCTATGGCTGCGACGACTGCCAGCTCGCGTGCCCGTGGAACCGCTACGCGCAAGCCGCCGGCGAAGCCGATTTCGCGGTCCGCAACGGCCTGGACGACGCCGATCTGGTCGCGTTGTTCGCCTGGACGCAGGAAGAGTTCGAGCGGCGGATGGAAGGCAGCGCGATCCGGCGCATAGGCTATGCGCGCTGGTTGCGCAATCTTGCCGTCGGCCTCGGCAACGCGAACTACGACGCCGCTATCGTGGAGGCATTGGCTGCGCGCTGCGACGATCCTTCACCGCTGGTGCGTGAGCATGTCGCCTGGGCGCTGATCCAGCAGGAGCAAAAGCGCGCCAGCCCCGGTCGCCAGATTGCTAGCGAATCAACTGGTTCATCGACACGATAGGCAGCATCACCGCGAGCACCAGCACGAGCACGATCGCGCCCATGAATACGATCAGCAACGGCTGCACCAGCGCGGCGAGCCAGGTCAGGCGGCGTTCCACATCGCGCTCCTGCTCGCGCGCGGCGCGATCGAGCATCGCCGGCAGCTGCCCGCTCTGTTCGCCATTGGCCACCAGATGCACGAGCAGCGGCGGAAACACGCGCTGGCTCGCCAGCGCACGCGCCAGCGACACCCCTTCCCGCACCAGGCCGGCAGCGGCGTGCGCCGCGCGCCGCATCGGGCGCGCCCAGACGACGGCAGCCGCCGTTTCGAGGGCGCGCAGCAACGGCGCGCCGCTGCCCGTCAGTATCGCCAGCGTGCTCGCGAAGCGCGCGGTGTCTAGGCCGCGCAGAACGCTCCCGGCCACCGGCAAGCGAAGCAGCAGCGCGTGCCAGCGCTCGCGCCATGCCTCGTTGCGCAACAGCAGCGCCGCGCCGGCAACAAGCAACGCGGTTGCCCCGAGCCAATAGACGCCAGTGGCCCGGAGAAAATCGCTGGTGGCGATCAGCGCACGCGTGAGGAACGGCAGCGCCTGGCGGCTTTGCTGATACACGGCGACGATCTGCGGCACGACGTAGAGCAACAGCGTCGCGATGACCGCAAGCGCGATCAACGATATCAGCGCGGGGTAGATCATCGCCGTGGTGAATTGCGCACGCAGAACCTGGCGCGCCTCGAGATAGTCAGCAAGCCGCGACAGCACGCCGCCCAGTTGCCCGCTTTCGGCGCCTACGGCGACCAGGCCACGGTAGAGCTCGGAAAAGGTGCGGGGGAAACGCGACAGCGCAGCCGCCAGAGGCTCACCGGCGGCGACCTGCTCGCGAATGGCGCCGAGCACGCGCGCCGCCCCCGGCTGATCGGATTGCTCGGCGAGGGCGGCCAGCGCCTGATCGAGCGGCATGCCCGAAGCGACCAGCGTCGCGAGCTGGCGCGTCAGCAGCGCCAGCAGCGAAGGCGCGAGCCGGGTCGTCGCGGCGTGGACGGCGCGCGCCGCTCCGGCCGGATCGATCGCCGTCGGGAACAATCCGTCGCCGCGCAGCTGGTCGCGGACGGCGCGCGCACTGGCGGCATCGACCACGCCCCGCTGCGCACGGCCCGCGCCGTCGACTGCCTCGTAGCGAAACGAGGGCATCGGGTCCCTCGCCGCTTCGGCTAGCGCCCGAAGCCGCGCAATGGCGCGCGCAGCAGGAACTGGCTTGGTTTGCCCAGCATCAGGTTGACCAGGTCATCGAGTACGGGCGCGGTCAGAGCGTCGGGATCGAAATCGAAAATGACCGGCTCGAAGCGGTCGACGTTGCGCAGCGTGACGACGATGCTCTC
>JBDTXW010000013.1:0-22819 GCA_040005975.1 Betaproteobacteria bacterium
GTCGACTTGCCGACGTTTGGCAGTCCGACGATCCCGCATTTGAGACTCATGAGACTGCCGGACCCTTCGCCGCCGGTGGCAGGGGCGGCGGTGGCGCAGTGTGCAGCTCATGCATCGCGCGCTCGGCGTCGCCGCGTGCGAGCCACGGCCACACCGCAAGCGCGCGGACAATCGCATCGTCGATCAGCGCACGCTCCTCGCCGCGCGGCGGATGCAGGACGTAGTCTGCGACCTCCTGCTCGGACAGCGCGCCGTCGCGCGGATGGCCGATGCCGATGCGCAGCCGCCAGAAGTCGCCGCTGCCCAGCGCGGCGACAATGTCTTTCAGGCCGTTATGGCCCGCGTTGCCGCCGCCCTGTTTGAGCTTGACCACGCCGGGCTTGAGATCGAGCTCGTCGTGCGCGACCAGCAGATCGCCAGCTGCGATGCGATAGAAGTTGGCAAGCGCGGCGACCGCGAGCCCGCTGCGATTCATGAACGTCTGCGGCAGCGCGAGCCGCAGATCGGCGCCGTCGCCGCCGCGCACCGCGGCGACCTGCGAATGAAACTTCGATTCGGTGCGAAAGCTCGCCTGCAGCGTCCCGGCCAGGCGCTCGACCCACCAGAAGCCGGCGTTGTGCCGCGTCTGCGCGTATTCGCGTCCCGGATTGCCGAGGCCGACGATCAGGCGAAGCGTGTGTGCGATGACGTCAGCCCCCGTTGCCGAGCGCCGCCGAAACAGCAAAAAGGCCCGCCGAGAGATGCGCTGGCGGGCCTCGGCATATGCCAGGCGGTTATTTCTTGTCGTCCTTCTTGGTCGGCGCCTTGTCGGCACCCTTTTCCGCGGTCTTCTCGCCGCCCTTCTCCGCGGTCTTCTCGCCGGGCTTGGCCCCTTCCGCGACCGCCGCCTCGGCGGCGGCTGCCTCGGCCGCTGCTGCCTCGGCAGTCGGCGCGACAACTTCTTCGACGACGATACGCGGCACGATCGCGGTCGCCACGACCGGGCTCGCGCCGGGCCTGGTTACCGCGGTCACGCCGGCGGGGAGCGTGAGATCGGATACGTGTATCGATTGTCCGACGGCGAGTTGCGACAGGTCGACGTCGACGAAGGCGGGCAGATCCTTGGGCAAACACGAGACATCGAGTTCGGTGAGCACGTGGCTGATGATCGCGTCGGTCGTCTTGATCGCCGGCGCGAGTTCGGCATTGATGAAGTGCAACGGCACCTTCATGTGGATCTTGCGGTTCTCGTCGACCCGCTGGAAGTCGATGTGCAGCACCTCGTGACGGAAAGGGTGCATCTGCACGTCGCGCAGCAGTACTCGCTCCGCGCCGTCACCGAGCTTCATCGTCAGGATCGACGAATGAAACGCTTCCTTGTTCAGCGCATGGATCAGCGCATTGTGGTCGAGCTCGATCGGCTGCGGGTTGGCGGCGCCACCGTAGACGATTCCGGGCGCGCGTCCGGTGCGGCGCAGCCGGCGGCTTGCGCCTCGACCTTCGGTGCCGCGGGGGAAGGCGGTGAATTCGAACTGCATCGTGGGCTCCTGTTGTCTGCGTCCTTCCGCGCGCATACGCGCGGTCGTCCGCGATGGCGACAATACCGCCGGCAGGCGGCGGGAAAGCCTTGAATTCTAACCCGAATTGGCTCGACTCGCCAAGGGCTATTCAGTGAACAGCGAGCTGACCGATTCCTCGTTGGAGATCCGCGTCATCGTCTCGGCGAGCAGTTGCGCGCAGGAAAGCTGCCGGATGCGCTTGCAGGCGCGCGCCTCGTCGGACAGCGCGATCGTGTCGGTCACGACGATCTCATCCAGCTCCGATTCGGCGATGCGGGCGACGGCGCCTCCCGACAGCACCGGGTGCGTGCAATACGCCAGCACCTTCTGCGCGCCGTTGGCTTTGAGCGCCGATGCCGCCTTGCACAGCGTGTTGGCCGTGTCGACGATGTCGTCCATGATCACGCAGGCGCGACCTTCGACGTCCCCGATGATGTTCATCACTTCGGCGACGTTGGCCTTCGGCCTGCGCTTGTCGATGATCGCGAGGTCGGAGTCGAGCCGTTTGGCGATTGCCCGCGCGCGCACGACGCCCCCCACGTCGGGCGAGACGACCAGCAGGTTGTCGTAGTTCTGCTTCCACAGGTCGCCGAGCAGTACCGGCGTCGCGTAGATGTTGTCGACCGGAATGTTGAAAAAGCCCTGGATCTGATCGGCGTGGAGGTCCATCGTCATGACGCGATTGACGCCGACCGTCGTCAGCATATCGGCGACGACCTTGGCGGTGATAGGCACGCGCGCCGAGCGCGGCCGCCGATCCTGCCGTGCATAGCCGAAATACGGTATTGCGGCGGTGATGCGGCCGGCCGACGCGCGTTTCAACGCGTCGACCATCACCAGGATTTCCATCAGGTTGTCGTTCGTCGGCTGCGAAGTCGATTGCAGGATGAATACGTCGCGCCCGCGTACGTTCTCCAGCAGCTCGACCATCACCTCGCCGTCGGAAAAGCGGCCGACGATGCATCGGCCGAGACTGATGTTCATATGCCGGACGACGGCCTCGGCGAGCTTCGGGTTGGCGCCGCCGGTAAATATCCGCATTCGCTCGAACGCCATCGCCCCCGCCTATGGAAGACGCCGGCAGGCCATCCGGACGGAAGGTCTGCCCAACGTTTTGGTGGCTGGGGAGGTAGGGATCGAACCTACGAATGCCGGAATCAAAATCCGGTGCCTTACCACTTGGCGACTCCCCAAGGGAAACCGTTCGCGCGCGAGAACGTCAACGTGCGGCAAACGACCACAGCGGGTGGCGGTTCAGCGCGCGAGCAACAAATCCGGCCGTTTCTCCGGCGTTTCCACCGGCATTTTCGCCGGTGCCTTCTGTCACGCGCGGCATCCGCGAGAGCGCTTGCTGCGCGGCGTTTTCGGACGTGAAGGCGGCGAACACGCACGCTCCGCTTCCGGTCATCCGCGCTCCCGACGCTGGCGCCACGCGCGATAGCGCGTCGAGACAGCCGGCGATCTCCGGGAACCGCGCGGCCGCAACTGCTTGCAAGTCGTTGCGGCCATATCCCTCGGAAAAGACTGCCATTTTCGCGGAGTGGCTGTGTGGTGTCAATTCAGGCGCAGCGAACATCGCCGTGGTCGACACCTCGATCGGCGGCGATAAGACGGTGAACCAGGTCGGCGGCAGGCTGACCGGCTCGAGCATTTCGCCGATGCCGCGCGCGCGAGCGGTTTCGCCGAATACAAAAAAAGGAACGTCCGCGCCCAGCTCGAGCGCCAGTCGCATCAATTCGTGCCGCGAAAGCGCCAGTTGCCAAAGCCGGTTGAGACCGAGCAGGACCGTCGCCGCATCGGAGCTGCCGCCGCCGACGCCGCCACCGATCGGCAAGTGCTTGTCGACCGCGATCGTGACGCCATGCGCGATGCCGCACGCCCGCCGCAGCAGTCGCGCAGCGCGCACGGCCAGATCGTCATCGGCGAGCACGCCCACGGCGCCGCGCACACGCACGATGGCGCCGTCATCGCGCGGGGACAACGAGACGACGTCGCCGCGTCCGACCAGCACCATCAGCGACTCCAGCGTGTGGTAGCCGTCGGCGCGGCGGCCGGTCAGGTGCAGGAACAAATTGAGCTTTGCCGGTGCCGGGAGCACCAGCGCGCGACGATCGCTCATCGCCAGGAATCAACGGCGATGCGCAATTCGACCTCCGGATAATCGAGTGTCAGGCGCTGCGGGCGCGGCACGCCGTCGCTGCCGCGCTCGAACGCCTGATAGACGATGCTCCAGCCGTCCTGGCGCAGCGCCGCCGGCATGCCGTCGCTGCCGGCTTCGATTGCGGCCGGCGCGCCGTCCCGCGGCAGACCCTGGATCCAGAATGCCAGCCCTTCGACCGGCAGCGGCCAGCCGAGCGCGCGCGTGGTCAGCGACGACCAGTCGCTCGCGATCGCGACGCGGCCGTCGGAGGTTTGCAGGCGCACGCCGCTCGCATCGCCGCTGAGGCGCGCGATCGTCTGGCCCAACGGCGACGCCAGATCGAGCTCATCGCGTCCGCCCCCATGCGTCCAGTGAAAGCTGGCCGCCAGTGCGTCGCCGCCGTGGCGCACCGACAGGCGCCCGGTCAGCTCGAACGCCGCGCGCGCCGCGACGGGGCTCGGCGGCGCAGGGTGCTCGATCAGTGCCGGCGCGCAGGCCGCCAGCAGCGCCGCACCGACTGCCGCGACTGCGCGAGCGCTTATGCCGCGCAGAATCGGCATCGGATTCGCGGCGGCGCGTCAGGGCGACAGCCGGCGCATCGTTTCGATCAGCACCGGATTGTCGGGTGATGCCTTGAGCTGCGATTGCCAGATCTCGGTGGCCCGGTCCCGCTGGCCTTTCGCCCACAGCACTTCACCCAGGTGGGCGGCGATCTCGGGGTCGGGCTGATCGCCGAACGCGCGCCGCAGAAATTTCTCCGAATCGTCGAGATTGCCCATCCGGTAATTGGCCCAGCCCATGCTGTCGAGGATGAACGGATCGTCGGGTGCGATCTGCAGCGCTTTCTCGATCAGCTTCAGTCCCTCCGCGGTGCGCTTCGTGCGGTCGACCAGCGTGTAGCCGAGGGCGTTGAGCGCCTGCGCATTGTCGGGCTTGAGCTCGATCAGGCGCTTGAGCCTCGCCTCGACTTCATCGATGCGGTCGAGCTTTTCTGCGACCATCGCGATGTCGTAGAGCAGGTCGACCGAATCGGCCTGGCGCTCCAACGCGGCTGTCAGAATCGTGTACGCGCTCCTGTAGTCGCCGGAATCGCGCATCAGCTGCGCCTGTGCCTGCGCGAGCTCGACCCGCCGTTCGGCCGCTTCCGGCTGCAATCCTTCCAGATAGGTCCGCGCCGCGGCGATGTCGCCTTTTTTCGCGATCATCGCGCCGATACGCAGCTTGGCAAGCCACGCGCGATCGCCTTCGGTAACCTCGCGATACCGGGCGATCGCCTCGTCGTAGTGCTTGGTTTCCTCGGCCAACTGGGCGCGATAGAACGGCACGACGCCTTTGTCGCCATAGCCTGCGTTGTCGAGCTCTTCGAGCAGCCGCTGCGCGGTCTCGTAGTCCTTCATCTGCAGCGATATCGCGGCGACGGCGAATTCGAATTCGCGATCCTCGGGATCGTCCTCCCACAGGCGCTGAAAGATCGCGCGCGCGTCGCCCAAGCGCTTTTGCTCGACGTAGAGCTGCGCCAGCGCGCCGGCAACGGCGCGCGCATCGGGGGTCGTCGCAAGGAATTTATTGAGGAACGCAATCGCCGACTCGGGCGATTCTTTGGCCAGGATGTCGGCCTTGATCAGCGCCGCACGATCCCACCCGGGTTTGAGCTCGAGCGCCCGATCCGCCGCACGCGTCGCGGCCGCGGCGATTTCCGGATCCGTGAGCTTGGTGTTGTAGCCCGCGAGCGCAATGGCGAACCACGCCTCCGGGACCTTCGGATACGGCTTCGCAAGATCCTGCACCAGTCGAAACGCCGCGGTCTTGTCGGTTTGCGCGGCCAGCGCCTGATTTATCTGGAGAAATGCCTCGCCGAGCGACTTGTCGTTGGCGGCCGCTTCGATCAGAACGCGTTGCAGCTCGGCCTTCAGATCGGACCCGGCGCCCGAGACGGCGAGCGAAGCCACCATCTGCCGCGCGCGGTCGGCGTTCGGATCGAGCTGCTGCCACAGCTTGGCCGCTTCCAGCGCCAGTGAGCGCTGCCTTGCAAACAGCGCGATCTCGGTCGCGCGGCGCGCAAGAACCGGATCGCGTGCCCCGCGTGCCGCTTCGAAGTACGCCCGCGCGGCCAGCGCCGCGTCGCCGCGTTGCATCGCGACGTCGCCGACCAGGATGCGGTAGAGAACTTCGGGAGTCAGCTCGTCGATCGCCGCGGGGCGCTCGGGCGTCGCGGCGGCGTCGGGCGCCCGAGCGGCGTCGGGCGAATTCGGACTGGCCGGCGCCTGGGCGCGTCCCACGCCGGCCGCCAGGGCGGCGGCGATCAGGCTGGCGAACAACACGGAACGAAGGAGGGAAATCACGATAGGAAAGCCATGCGCAGTCGGTTTCGACTTGGCGCCGGCACAGCGCCGGACCTCGCCGCATCTTAGGGTATATTTGCCCGAGCAACAAACGCCACTCGACGCTCCCAGATGCCCGAACTTCCGGAAGTTGAAACGACGCGGCGCGGGATCGCGCCTTACGTGGAGCGGCAGAAAGTGACGGCGGTCAGGGTCTACGACCGCCGCCTGCGCTGGCCAGTTCCTCGCGATTTGCCCCGCCGCCTGGTCGGTCGCGTCATCGACCGGGTCGACCGGCGCAGCAAATACCTGCTTTTCCGGCTTGGGCGCGACACGCTGATCGTCCACTTCGGCATGACCGGAAGCCTGCGCGTCTTCGACAGCGCGCCGGCGCGGCGCGCGCACGATCACATCGATCTGGAATTCGCCAACGGCGTCGTTCTTCGTTACCACGATCCGCGCCGTTTCGGCGCAATGCTGTGGTGGCCCGAAAGCGCGGGCGAGCATCCGCTGCTCGCCGCGCTCGGTCCCGAGCCGTTCTCGTCCGGCTTCGACACGGCCTATCTGTTCACTTCCACGCGGGGGCGAAGCACCGCGATCAAGCTCGCGCTGATGGACAGTCATCTTGTCGTCGGCACTGGCAACATCTACGCCAACGAAGCGCTTTTTCGCGCCGGCATACGGCCTACGCGCGCCGCCAACCGCGTCTCGCGCGAGCGACTGGCGCGCCTGATCGTGGCGGTCCGCGAAACGCTTGCCGCGGCGATCGCCAAGGGCGGCAGCACGCTCCGTGACTATGTCGACAGCAACGGCGATCCCGGTTATTTCCAGCTGGAGTACAACGTGTACGGCCGCGAGGGCCTACCCTGCCGCGTCTGCGGCGAACCGATTCGGGCGATGCGGCAGGGTGGACGAGCGACATATTTCTGCCGCAGCTGCCAGACCTGAGACCGCTTAGGTACTTGTTTTGGCGCGCTTTATGCTAGAGTCGCTGCGACTCGAGCCGGGCACGCCCTGACCATGATGCAATCGAAGGATCTGGCCGCAAGATTTGAAGCCTACAGCGATTGGCGGCGCCGGTTGTCGACGGGCGTGTCGCGTTTGCATGAATGGCTGTCGGAACAGGAACTTGCCGACGGCCAGGCGGACCTCACCGTGCAGCGGCTGCTCGAACGGCTGCATCAGGACAAGCTGGTCGTCGCCTTCGTCGCCGAATTCTCCCGCGGCAAATCGGAGCTGATCAACGCGATCTTCTTTGCCGATTTCGGTCAGCGCCTGCTGCCTTCCGCCGCCGGGCGCACGACGATGTGTCCGACCGAGCTCCTCTACGATTCGACGCGGCCGCCATCGATCCGGCTGCTGCCGATCGAGACGCGGGCGCGGGACGCCTCGGTCACGGAGTTCAAGAACTATGCGGACGAGTGGGTGACGATCACGCTCGACATGTCGTCGGCAGACCGGATGGCCGAAGCGCTCTCGCAGGTATCGCAAACCAAGCGCGTTTCGGTCCCGCTTGCCCGCAAATACGGGCTCTATGACGACGGCGACCCGCTGGCGCCGCTGTCGGCGGCAGACAGCGCGGTCGACGTTCCCTGCTGGCGGCACGCGATCATCAACTTCCCGCATCCACTGCTGCAGCAGGGATTGGTGATTCTCGACACGCCCGGCCTGAATGCAATCGGCACCGAACCGGAGCTCACGCTCAATCTTTTGCCGAACGCTCACGCGATCCTGTTCATCCTCGCCGCCGACGCGGGCGTGACCAAGACCGACATCGACGTGTGGACCAAGCACCTCGTCAGCGAAGGCCCCGCGAGCCGCGAGGGCCGGCTGGTGATCCTGAACAAGATCGATGGCTTGTGGGACGACCTGCGCAGCGCGCACGAGATCGAGGCCGAGATCGCGCGGCAGGTCCGCACCAGCGCGCAGCTGCTGATGATCCCGCCGGCGCAGATCTTTCCGGTGTCGGCGCAAAAGGCGCTGCTCGCCAAGGTCAACGGCGACGACATGCTGCTGGCGAGGAGCCGGCTGCCGCAGCTCGAGGCTGCGTTGTCGAGGGAGCTGATCCCGGCCAAGCGGCGCATCGTCGGCTCCGCCACGCAGATCGAGATCCGCGAACTCGTCGCGGGCACCCGCACGATACTCGACAGCCGTATCGCCGGTATCCGCGAGCAGCTTGCCGAACTGCAGAACCTGCGCGGCAAGAACCAGGATGTCGTCGAACACATGATGGAGCGTATCCAGCAGGAAAAGAGCCTGTTCGAGCGCGGGATGCAGCGTTACACGGCACTGCGGACGGTGTTCACTCAGCAGACCAACAGCCTGTACGAAAGCATCGGGCTCGAAGCATTGCGCGCGACGGCCGCCGATACGCGGGAAAGGATCGAGAAGAGCCCCTTCACCAAGGGCGTGCGCTCCGCGATGGGCGATTTTTTCGCGAAGATCTACGGCAGCCTCGACGAGGGCGCGAGGCAGACTGCCGAGACGCACGAGATGATGCAGGCGATGTACCGGCGGTTCGCCAAGGAGCACGGCATCGAGCCGTTCACGCCGCCGCCCTTCTCGATGCTCAAGTACCAGAAGGAAGTCGAGCGGCTCGAGCGCGCGTACAACGTGCATTTCAACACACTGTGGAACATGGTGAGCAAGGCCAAGTTCACGCTGATGAAGCGGTTCTTCGAAACGATCGCGATCCGCGTCAAACACGTCTTCGATATCGCGACCCGCGATCTGGAAAGCTGGCTGAAGGCCGTGATGGGGCCGTTGGAAACGCAGGTGCGCGAGCATCACCTGCAGCTCCGCCGCAGGCTGGAAAGCGTCAAGCGCATCCATCGCGCGAGCGACGAGCTGGAGGAGCGCATCGCCGAACTCGAGCAGGCCGAGGTCGCCGCGAAGGCACAGATCGCAGCTCTGGCGCGCGAGCTCGCGACGATCGACGCCATCTGCGAGCAGGCCGAGCCGCTTCCGCTCGCCGCCAACGGCTAGGTCCACTCGCCTTCGCGGCGCGCGTGGCCTCGGCGCGTGGAAGGTCAGGCCGGCACGTCGCCGGCCTTGGCCGCCATCAAGCCGCGATACTTCTGCAACAGCTCTTCCTTGCTCTCCACGCAGTCGGCGTTCACCGGGATGCAATCGACCGGACAGACTTCGACGCACTGCGGCGTGTCGAAGTGGCCGACGCACTCGGTGCACTTGGTCGAATCGATGACGTAAATTTCCAGACCCTGCGTAATGGCGCCGTTCGGGCACTCGGGCTCGCAAACGTCGCAATTGATGCATTCGTCGGTGATCAGAAGCGCCATCAGGTCCTCCGGCGCGGCTGCGCGGCGCGCTCGTCGTCTGCCTTGGCCTTGAGCCGCGCCACGACCGCGGGCGGCACGAACTTGCCGACGTCCCCGCCGAAGCGGGCGATTTCGCGAACGATCGTCGATGACATGAACAGGTATTGCTCGGCCGGGGTCAGAAACAGCGTTTCGACCTCGGGATGGAGGTTGCGGTTCATGCCGGCCATCTGAAACTCGTATTCGAAGTCCGACACCGCGCGCAGGCCGCGCAGGATCGCCGTCGCGCCGACCGAATGTACGAAGTCCATCAACAGCCCGGAAAAACCCGCAACCTCGACATTGGCAAACGGCGCCAGGACTTCGCGCGCCATCGCGATGCGCTCATCGGCGCTGAACATCGGGCCCTTGCTTTCGCTGTCCGCGATCGCGACGACGACGCGCTCGAACAGTTTGGCCGCCCGCCGCACGAGGTCTTCGTGCCCTTTGGTGAACGGGTCGAAGGTTCCAGGATAGACGACTTTGAGCATGCCGTTTTTTCTCCCCGCTCGCCCGCAGCCTCTTACTTCAGTCGCTGCCGGCAAGGCGGCGCAGCAGATGATAATGCACCCGTCCGGCCTTGTCGCCGCGCACTATCGTGAACCCTGCTGGCGCGGCGATGGCCGCCGCAGCCTCGACATAGAGCGCGCCGCCTGCCGCCACGCAAAGAGCAGCCGCCGGCAACAGCGTTTCCCATTGCGGGTCGGCGAACGGCGGGTCGAGGAAGACGACGTCGAACGAGCGTGTTTCGCGCGCCAGAAAAGCTCGCGCGTCGGCGCAGTGCGTCTCCAGCGCCGACGCGCCGAGCATTTGCCCGGTCGCGTCCAGCGCGCGCACGAGCTCCGGCCTCCGGTCGACGGCCACGGCGAGCGCGGCTCCGCGCGAGAGCGCCTCGAACGACAGCGCCCCGCTGCCGGCAAACGGATCGAGCGTGCGGGCGCCATCGAGATCCTGGCCGAGCCAGTTGAACAGCGTTTCGCGAACCCGATCAGGCGTCGGGCGGATATCGATGACGGCGGGAAAGCGGATGCGCCTGCCCCGCCAGCGCCCGCCGATGATACGAATCTGTTGGGCTTGCGCCAAGCGGATGCCACGCGCGGAAAGGTAGAATTGTACCTTTGCGCGCTTTCGCGCACCCTCGATGCTCGATCTGTTCAAGCGCAAGCCCGATGAGGGCGCCCGCAGCTGGTCCGACCGGCTGAAAAGCGGGCTCGGCCTGTCGCGCGAGCGCATTTCCCGTCCTCTTGCCGCGATTTTTGGCCGCGAAGCGCTGTCCGAGGAGGCGATCGACGAGCTGCGCAGTGCGCTCCTCGGCGCCGACGTCGGCATTCCGGCCACCGAGCATCTGCTCGACGATCTCGTCGCCCGCTGGAAGCGCGCCGGCGCCGACGTGGACGCCCGCGCCCTGCTCAAATCCTCGCTGGCGACGCTGCTCGCGCCGCTCGAGCAGCCGCTGACGATCGGCGCGGCGCGACCTTTCGTCATCATGCTCGCCGGCGTCAACGGCGCGGGCAAGACGACGTCGATCGGCAAGCTCGCCAAATATCTGCAGGGGCAGGGATATTCCGTGCTGCTCGCCGCCGGCGACACTTTCCGCGCCGCCGCGCGCGAGCAGCTCGAAGCCTGGGGCGCGCGCAACCACATCCCGGTGATCGCCCAGCATGGCGGCGATCCGGCGGCGGTGGTTTTCGACGCGATCTCGGCCGCCCGTGCGCGGCACATCGACGTCGTCATCGCCGACACGGCCGGCCGGCTGCCGACGCAGCTGCATCTGATGGACGAGCTGAAGAAGATCCGCCGGGTGATCGGCAAGGCACAGGAAGGCGCGCCGCACGAGACACTGCTCGTTCTCGACGCCAACACCGGACAGAATGCACTGGCGCAGGTCGCCGCATTCGATGCGGCACTGGCGCTGACCGGGCTGATCCTGACCAAGCTCGACGGCACGGCCAAGGGCGGTGTCGTCGCGGCGATCGCCAAGACGCGCCCGGTCCCCCTCAAGCTGATCGGCGTCGGCGAAGACATCGACGATCTTCGCCCGTTCCACGCCGCGGAATTCGCCGACGCGCTGATCGGCTGATGTGCCGGGCCGGGTTGCAGGGCGGTCCCGGCATTCGGGCGCGTCGGGTTACCAGCCGCCGCGCCGTGGGGCTGGGGCGTGGCTCGTCGCTTCCGCCATCTCGCACCGGCAGAGGCCCGGCCATGGGTCGGAACTTCGGGGCGACTTAGCACTCTGACAAGCCGAGTGCTAAAATATCGTCAAGTTGCTCAGAAGGAGCCCCTGGTGCCCACGAACACACTGGCTTTCCCGACCCCGGCCTCGCTGGGGAGCCTGGATCACTATATCCAAGCGGTCAATCGCTTTCCGCTGCTCTCGGCCCAGCAGGAGACCGAGCTCGGTCGCAGGCTGCAGCGCGACAACGATTTGGACGCGGCACGCTCGCTCGTCCTGTCGCACCTGCGGCTGGTGGTCGCGGTCAGCCGCAACTACCTGGGTTACGGGCTGCCGCAGGCCGACCTGATCCAGGAAGGCAACATCGGCCTCATGAAAGCGGTGCGCCGCTTCGACCCGGAGCGCGGCGTTCGGCTGGTGTCGTTCGCTCTCCATTGGATCCGGGCCGAGATCCACGAGCACATCCTGCGCAACTGGCGGCTGGTCAAGATCGCGACCACGAAGGCGCAGCGGAAGCTCTTCTTCAACCTGCGCAGCATGAAGCCCAAGCTCGGCGCCCTGACCCGCAGCGAGGCGGATGGCATCGCCAAGGCGCTCGGCGTCAAGCTTGAGGAAGTCTTCGAAATGGAGACGCGGCTGACAGGCCAGGATGTCGCCCTCGATCCGCCGGCCGGCGACGACGGCGAGACGATGACGCCCAGCGCCTACCTGACCGACAGCGACGCCGAGCCGGTACAGATACTCGAGCGCGCCGAAACGGCACGCAACCGCAGCGTCGGCCTGAAGAGCGCGCTATCGAGACTCGACAGCCGCAGCCGCAACATCATCGAGGCCCGCTGGCTGCGTGAGGACGATCCCGCGACCTTGCAGGATCTCGCCGACCAGTACGGGGTCTCGGCCGAGCGGATCCGCCAGATCGAAAGCAAGGCGCTTAAGACGATGCGCGGCGAAATGGCCGCGCTCTAGTCGCACCCACTCCCATTCCAACGCCGGCCCCAAGCCGGCGTTTTTCTTGGCGGCCTAGAGCTCGACCTGCGTTCCCAGCTCGACGACCCGGTTGGTCGGGACGTTGAAAAACTCGATCGCCTTGGTCGCGTTTTTCGCCATCGACACGAAAAGCCGCTCGCGCCATAGCGCCATGCCCGGCGTCGCCGTGGGGATCAGCGTTTCCCGCGAAACGAAGAACGACGTATCCATCATGTCGAACGGCTGGCCACGGCGCCCGCATTCCTCCAGAAGCTCCGGAACGTCCGGGTCTTCCTTGAACCCGAAGAAGGCTTCGAATTGCTGGAAGCTGCATCCGAGATCGCGGATCTGAATGCGCTCGGCCAGCGATACGGTTGGAATATCCTGGGTCGTCAGCGTCAGCAACACGACGCGCTCGTGCAACACCTTGTTGTGCTTGAGGTTATGAAGCAGCGCATGCGGCACGCGATTCGGCATGCTGGTCAGAAAGACGGCCGTGCCCGGTACGCGGGTCGGCGGGCTCGCCGCGATGCTTTCGATGAAAAGATCGATCGGCATCGTCTCGGCGCTCAAGCGCTCGAGCAGGATCGCGCGGCCGCGCTTCCAGGTCGTCAGCAGCGTGAAAACAACCCCGCCGACGACGATCGGGAACCAGCCGCCCTGGGGAATCTTCAGCAAGTTCGACGACAGAAAGGCCCCATCTATCGCGACCAGCGGCACGACGATCGCGAGGGCGGCCAGTCCGTTCCAGTGCCATAGCCGGGTCAATACGACGAAGATCAGCAGCGAGTCGATCGCCATCGCGAGCGTCACCGCGATGCCGTATGCGGCGGCCAGGTTGCTCGAGGTCCGGAATCCGGTGACCAGGAGCATCACCGCGCAGAACAGCATCCAGTTGATGAACGGGACGTAGATCTGGCCGATTTGCCGCTCCGAGGTGTGCATGATCGTCAGGCGGGGGCAATAGCCCATCTGGATCGCCTGTCGCGTGAGCGAGAACGCGCCCGAAATGACCGCCTGCGAGGCGATCACCGTGGCGCAGGTTGCGAGCACGACCAATGGCAGCAGTGCCCACGCCGGCGCCAACAGGTAGAACGGATTCTTGATCGCCGCCGGCTCAGCGATGATCAGCGCGCCCTGCCCGAAATAATTGAGCACCAGCGCCGGCGCCACGAGGTACAGCCATGCCCGCCGGATGGGCGTCACGCCGAAGTGACCCATGTCGGCGTACAGCGCTTCGGTGCCGGTGACCGCGAGCACGACGGCGCCGAGCGCGAGAAACGCCGCCAGCGGGTTGTCGGTCAGAAATGAAAATGCATAGGTCGGCAGCAATGCCAGCAGCACGCGCGGGTCATGCCAGACCGCGGCGGCACCCATCACGGCGATCGTCGCGAACCAGATGCACATCAGCGGACCGAACAGCCCGCCGACCTTGGCCGTCCCGTGACGCTGGATCGAGAACAGCGCGAGCAGGACGATCAAGGTTACTGGAATGACGTAACTCTGCAGCCCCGGGGCAACGACTTCGAGGCCCTCGACCGCGGACAGCACCGAGATCGCCGGTGTGATCATGCCGTCGCCGTAGAACATCGCGGCACCGAAAATTCCCAGCCCGACCAGCCACCAGCGAGCCTGGCGATCGTCGAGACCGCGCGACACCAGCGCCGTCAGCGCCATGATGCCGCCTTCGCCATTATTGTCGGCGCGCATGATCAAGGTCACGTACTTGAGGGTGACGATGATCATCAGCGCCCAGAAGATCACGGACAGGACACCGAGCACGTTGTCGGCGGTCAGCGGCAGACCGTGCGGCCCGGTGAAGCACTCGCGCAACGTATAGAGCGGGCTGGTCCCGATGTCGCCGAAGACGATGCCGATCGCGCCGATGACCAGCGGCGACATCGGCTTCCTTGCCGCAGCGGCCGGAACTGCGGCCGCGCCGGCCTGGACCTCGCTCAGCATGCTCCTTCGTCGGAGCGACGCGAAAAACGGATGTTGAGCTGCTTGAGCTTCCGGTACAGGTGCGTGCGCTCCAGACCGGCGCGCTCGGCGACCCGACTCATGTTGCTCTGCTCCTTTCCGAGCAGCTGCTCGAAGTAGATCCGTTCGAACGCTTCGCGCGCCTCACGCAGCGGCAGCTCGAAAAACCTGGCCGTGACCTCGGGCGCGAGCGCCGCCGCCGGCGGCAGCGCCGATTCGCCCAGGAGGCGCCGCACATGCTCGCCCGTGATTTCACTGTCGATCGTCAACGCGAGATTGGCGATCACGTTGTGCAGGTGGTCGAGGTTGCCGGGCCAGTACGCCGCCGCGAGCGCCGATACGGCGCTTGCCTGCAACGTCGCCAGCGTGCGCTGGCTGGTCGTGATCTCGCGCCAGAAGCGTGCGATGAGCACCGGCATGTCGTCGCGGCGCGCGCGCAGCGGCGGCAGCATGACCGCGCCCGCCGACAAGTTCGAGAGGAGCGCCGGATCGAAGCGACCCTCGGCCGCTAGGTTGCCGAGCTGCTCGCTGCTGGTGCAGACAAGGATCGTGCCCTGCTTTTCCAGCTTGGGCAGCACGAAGGCAAGCCCTTTCTGCTCCGCTTTGGAGTACCCGCCGATTTCGACGCAGTACAGCAGTCCGTCGCGCGCCTCCTCCACCACCTGCGAGGGGTTTGCAGCAAGCCGCGCGCCGTTGCCGAGCACGACGAACGGCGCGTCCGGGACGTGCAGTGCGCGCGCCGCGATGTCCTGTCCGGCGCCGGGCTCACCGACGATCAGCACCGGCCGGTTGGCGCGCAACAGCTGTTCGATCGCGCGCTCGACCTCGATCACCGGCGTGCTGGTTCCGAGCGCCGAGAGCGAGATGCGGCGTGGTCCCTGACCAGCGGCGGTCTTCAGCGCGCGCGCCACCGTCGACAAGAGCTTTTGCAGTCCGACCGGCTTTTCCAGGAAATCGAACGCGCCGACCTTCGTCGCCTCGACCGCGGTTTCTATCGTGCCATGCCCTGACATCATCACGACCGGCATCGTCAGCTGGCCGTTTGCCGCCCATTCCCGCAGCAAGGTGACACCATCGGTGTCCGGCATCCATATATCGAGCAGCACCAGCGCGGGTTGGGTCCGCAGCCGGTAACTGCGCGCCTCGCCGGCATTTTCGGCGACACTGACCTGATAACCCTCGTCCTGCAGAATCTCGGACAACAGCTCGCGGATGCCGACTTCATCGTCGACGATCAGAATTTCCTTTTGCTGCGGCATCACGTGTTGGTTCCTTTGAACGGCAAGTACAAGGTCACCACCGCCCCGTGCGGGGACCGATTCCCGATCGTTACGCGCCCATGGTGCTCTTCGGCGATCTTCTTGACGATCGCGAGACCGAGCCCGGTGCCCTTTGCCTTGGTCGTCACATAGGGCTCGAACGCGCGACGCACGACATCGTCCGGGAATCCGGCGCCGCGGTCGCCTATCGACAATGCGAGTTCGTCGCCGCGCACCTCGAGGCCGATATCGTACGCGGGGTCGGGCGATTCCGCCTGTGCGTCGATCGCATTCTGCAGCAAATTGTGGATTACTTGCCGCAGCCGAGTCGGCTCGCCTTCGATGACCGGGTCGCCCGCCGCAAGCTGGAGCGACACATGAGGTCGCAGATTTTCATACAGACCCAGCACGTCCTGCAAGAGCGCGTTGATGTCTACCCGCTGCATCCGTCCCGGCCGCGATTGCCGGGCGTAGATCGCGAAATCGTCGACCATGTTCTTCATCGCGCTCACCTGCGCGACGATCGTATGCGTCGCCCGCTTCAGTGCCTCCTCGTCGGCGGCCGCGAGCTTGCCGCCGAGCTTGACCGCGAGGCGCTCGGCCGCCAGCTGGATCGGCGTCAATGGATTCTTGATCTCGTGCGCGAGGCGGCGGGCCACCTCCGCCCAGGCGGCATCGCGCTGCGCTTCGGCCAGCTCGGTCACATCGTCGAAAACGACGACGCAGCCGGCTACGGGCTCGCCCGGCAGTCTCGATCCGCGCATCAGCAGCACGCGCGTGTGATTGGATACGGTGACCTCGGCCTGCCGCTGCCACTGCCCGTCGCGGCCGCCGCGAAAGCCCTCGGCCACCAGCTCGGCGAAACCGGCGAGCGCCGGCAGGCGGCGCGCCCAGTCGGAAAGCGGGACCTCGATCAGATCGGCCAGCGGCTGCTGCAGGATCACCGCGGCGCTCGGATTCGCGGTCCGCAGCCGGAACGCGCTGTCGAACGCCAGCACGCCAGCGGACAGATTGGCGAGAATGCTTTCGAGATACGCGTTCGTCGTCTCGATCGCGCGTCGGCTTTCTTCGGTCTTTTGCTGCGCCTCGGCGAGCTGCGCGGTCATTGTGTTGAACGACTCGGTAAGAACACCGAGCTCGTCACGGCTCTGCACCGGATGGCGACGGCTGAAGTCGCCCTGTGCGACCGCGCGCGTGCCCTCGGCGAGAAGCCCCAGCGGTCCGCTGACCTGCTCGGACAGGACGACGGCAAGACCGAGCGCGGAAAAAAGCGCGAGCAGCAAGGTCAGCGTCAGCGTGAGCGCGTAAAGGCGCTTCAGCGCAACGCGCGAAAACGAAATCTCCTGATAGTCGCGGTAGCCGGCCTGCACCTTCTCGGCATCCAGCTGCAGCTGGCGCGGCACCGGTTCCACGACCTGCAGCAGCCGCAGCGGCTCGCCCGGTTCGGAGGTGTTGACCGGGACGACGACGCGCAGCAGCATGCCCTGGTCGGTCGTCTGGTCGATCGCCGAATAGGTCTGCTGCAGCCTGGCGCGGCGCAGCGCCTGCGCCGGCGGCGGCTCCGGCGTCAGCGTGGACCCTGAAATGCCGGCAACGCCGAGCACGCCGCCGCTGGAGGAAAATAGCGCGGCTTCGTAGATTCCCGCCTGCTCGCTCGCGCGATTGAGCCGCTGCGGCATGCTCGCCGCATCGCCCTCCTGCAGGGTCAGCGCGAGTTGCGATGCCTTGTTGGTCGTCTCCTTGAGCAAATAGTCGAGCGCGCCGCGGCCGAGATTGAGTCCGCCTTCGAGCGCGCGGTCGACGCGCACGTCGAACCATGATTCGATGCTCTTGCCTAGAAACTGCACCGACACGCCGTACAGTAGTGCGCCGGGAAGCACCGCGACCAGAGCAAACAGCAGCACCAGCCTGATCGCGAGCCGCGAGCCGAACACACCCGCCTTGAGGTTCTTGCGCAGCCGCCACAGCTGATAGCCGACGAGCCCCATCAGAAGGGCGACCATCGCACCGTTGAGCACCAGCAGCAGGTTGTAGTTGCTGGCGAAGAGCTCGGTATTGGCGCTCGCCGTCGCGAGCAGGAACAGGAACACCGTGCCGAGGACAGCGCAACCGAGCAGCACATAGCGCAGCGCCCGCGGCGCGAGCATCCGGCTCACGGCGTAAAGCTCCAGCGAAACCATTCCGATTGCAGCGACCAGTCGCGCGAGGCCAGCGCGTTGATCTGGAACGGCTTCGGCAACTGGGCGACGTCCAGGCGCAGCCGTACCGCGGCTTCGTAGCGCTCGCCGGCGGACAGCGCGTCCTTGCGGATGACCGGGCGTGAAACCACGCGCGCAAGCAGATGTTCGACCTCGTCGAGCGAATCGAACTGCTGGCCGAGCAGTCCGCTCGTCACGCGGTACTGACGGGTCAACGGGTTATAAGTCAACCGGTACTGCACCGACATCTGCACGAGCTTCTGGTCGAGCCAGTACCAACGCGGCCGTACGAGCTCGAACTCGAGCACGAAGTAAAGCGAGACACCCTTTTGCAGCGCTTCCTCGAGCGTCGGATTGAACGCGAGATCGAATTGCGCGTTGAGCGCGTAGCTTTCGTCTTCGGGCAGCAGCTCGGCCGATTTGACCCCGATCGTGTCGGCGTGCGCGATCGTTGCCGCCGGCGATGACAGCAACGCAGTCAGGCACAGCAGGCCAGCGAGAATGCGGCGCATAGACAGACAACGAGCGGCGAGCCGCGCGATCCTTCCGGAAGGACTCAGCTCTTTTGGAGGCGGGCGTAGAAAAACCCGTCGTGATTGTGCGCTGCGCCCGGGGCCGATGGCAAGAGTTGCCCTCCGATCGCATCGTATTCCGCCGGCAATGTGGGGCGAATGTGCAACGCATCGCGGTGGCGCTCGAGAAATGCAACGATCTGATCGTCGTTTTCGGCACCGAATATCGAGCAGGTGGAGTAAAGCAGCGTGCCGCCGCGCGCCAAACAAGGCCAAAGCGCGTCGAGCAGGCGCTGCTGCTGGGCAGCGAAGCCAGCGATGTCGGCCTCGCGGCGCAGCCACTTGCCGTCCGGATGCCGCCGTACGATGCCCGATGCTGTGCAGGGAACGTCGGCGAGAATGCGATCGAAGGGATTGCCGTCCCACCAGCGCTCTCGCTCTGCCGCATCGGCGACGACAAGCCGCGCAGCGAGACCGAGCCGCGCCAGGTTGTCACGCACGCGCTCGGTCCGGGATGCATCGACGTCGAGCGCGACCAGGTCGAGCGCGGCCAGTTCGGCCAGATGCGTGGTCTTGCCTCCGGGCGCGGCGCAGGCGTCGAGAACGCGCATGCCATCCTGCGCGGCGAGCATCGGCGCGGCCAGCTGGGCGCCGGCATCCTGCACCGAAAACCAGCCGGCCGCGTAGCCGGGCAACGCGCTCACCACGGCAGCCTCGTCGAGCACGACGCCGGCCTCGCCGATCGCGCGCGCCTGAATGCCTTGCGCGCGCAACGCGGCCAGATAGGCTTCCCGCGCAACGCGCCTGCGGTTGATGCGCAAGGTCAGCGGCGCGCGCGTGTTCCCCGTGTCGAGCACCGCGGCGGCGCGCCCTGGATACTCGGCGAATACGCGGTCGATCCACCAGCGAGGATACGAAAAGCGCGCTTCGGGCTCTTTGGCGATCGCTTCGATCAGCTCGTCGCGGCGCCTGAGAAAAGTACGCAGGATCGCGTTGGTCAGGCCCTGTGCCGATGTCCGCTTGAGCCGGGCCGTTGCGCGCACGGCCGCATCGACGACGGCATGCGCGGGCGCGCTGGTGTGGATCAACTGGTAGAGCGCGACCCAGAGCAATGCTTCGACGCTGGCGTCGCTCAACGGACGCTCGGCCAGCGCCTGCACGATCGCGCGAAGCTCGCCCAAGAAGCGCAGCGTGCCATAGCTCAATTCGTGCACCAGCGCCCGATCGCCCGGTGGCGCCGCCAACGTCGCGAGTACGGCGGGCAGCGGATTGCCGGCGAGGACGCGCCGGACGATTTTCACGGCAAGGCGCTGCGCGCGCTCCATTTCGAGTCGCGCGGCTGGCGCGGCCGGCCTCGCCGCAGTCGTTGCGCGATTCAACCGGATACCGCGTCGAAAACCGCACCGGCGGGGATCGGATATCCGGCAAGAAACGCTGCGGCGCCCAGGCGCTTGCCGCCCGCGCGCTGCAGTTCCTGCACGACGAGCGCGCCGTGGCCGCAAGCGACCAGCAGGCCGCTTCCGTCGGCGCGCACGATCGTGCCGGCGGCGCCGAAGCTTCCCGCCGCGGCCTCGGCGGTCCAGATCTTGATCGTCGCGCCGCCGAGCGACGCAAACGCGCCGGGGACGGGGTCGAAGGCGCGGACCTTGCGCTCGATCGAAGTCGCCTCGTCGGTCCAGCGTATCGCGGCTTCGTTGCGCTCGATCTTGCCCGCATAGCTCGCCTTCGCCGCGTCCTGCGGCTCTCCAGTCAGCGCGCCGGTCGTCCCGAGCGTCGTGAGCGCTTGCACGATCGCCCCGGCGCCTGCCGACGCGAGCCTTGCCGTCAGCGTGCCCGCGGTGTCACGCGGCGCTATCGGCACGACGGTGCGGGTGATCACCGGGCCGGTATCGAGGCCGGCGTCCATTTGCATGATGCTGATGCCGGTGTGCGTATCGCCGGCCAGCAACGCCCGCTGGATTGGCGCTGCGCCGCGCCAGCGCGGCAGCAGCGAGGCGTGAATGTTGATCGCGCCGTGGCGCGGCCAGTCCAGCATCGATTGCGGGAGAATGAGTCCGTACGCGGCCACGACCAACACGTCGATCGGTATCGTGATCGTCGGGGCCAGCTCCTTGAGCATCGACGGTTGAAGCACCGCCAAGCCGTGCTGGGCGGCCAGTGCCTTGACGGGGGACGACGCTACCTTCAGGCCACGCCCCCGCGGCCGGTCGGGCTGCGTGAGTACCAGCGCGACGTCGTGACCGGCGTCGAGGATCGCCGCCAGCGCCGTCGCGGCGAACGGGGGTGTTCCGGCGAAACCTACCCGCAGCGCATCGGCCACGCCGGATCAGCCCGCGAGCCGCTGCTTTTTCTTGAGCTTGGCCGCAAGCCGCGCGCGCTTAAGCGGCGACAGGTAGTCGACGAAGACCTTGCCGACCAGATGATCCATTTCATGCTGAATACATACGGCAAGCATGCCCTCCGTCGTGAGCACGAACGGATCGCCGCGCTCGTCCTGGGCGCGCACGGTGATTTGCGCTGCACGCTTGACGTTGTCGTAGTAGCCGGGCACCGACAGACAGCCCTCCTCGCTCTCGGCTTCACCCTCGGCGGCGACGATCGTCGGGTTGATGAAAACGCGCAGGTCGTTACGCGCCTCGCTGACGTCGATCACGATGACGCGCTTGTGCACGTCCACCTGCGTTGCAGCGAGGCCGACGCCCGGGGCGCTGTACATGGTGTCGGCCATGTCGCGGACCAGCTTGCGGATTTCGGGGGTCACGGCGGCGACCGGGGCGGCGACCTTGCGCAGCCGGGGATCGGGGTACTCCAGGATGTCCAGGACCATAATTACTTGCAAAATGAATACTCGGGATGCAGAATCCGATCTAAACCCTTATTTTGCGTCGGTTTAGGACGTTTGCAAGTCCCGCACAACACCTGTTCCAGAGAGGCCCCATGAGCCTAAACTCGCGGCTGAATTCTACCATAGCGACCCTGCTGTTTTCGGCGAGCCTGGTCCCGTTGCTGCTCGCCTCGACGCCTGTCCTCGCCGACGAGGTACAGGTGCAGGACAACCGGCCCGACCGGTACACGGTGCAGAAAGGCGACACGCTCTGGGGCATCTCCGGCAAGTTCCTCAAACAGCCTTGGCGCTGGCCGGAAATCTGGCGCATGAACCGCGACCAGATCAAGAACCCGCACTGGATCTATCCGGGTGACGTCGTCGTGCTCGATCGGGTCGACGGCAACTGGCGCTTGTCGCTCAATCGGCCGGCTGGGCCGCGCCCGAACGCCCGCCTGTCCCCGTCGATCCGTGTCGAAGGCCTCGCAGGCGAGGCGATCCCGACGATACCTGCCGGCGATCTCGCGCCGTTCCTCAGCCGGCCGATCATCACGGCCACCCGCGACGGGGTTCCGGGCACAGCCAAGATTATCGCGGCTCACGACAACCGCGTCGTGCGCGGCGAAGGCGATTACGTCTACGCGGTCGACATCGACGAAAAGTTCGGCACGCAGTGGTTTATCTACCGGCCGGGCAAGATGCTGCGCTCGTACGACAGCAATGAGCTGCTCGGCTACGAGCTGCGCTTCCTGGGCACCGCGCGCGTCGACCGTTTCGGCGCTTCCGGCGAAGTCGCGCGCATGGAGATTACCTCGGCCCGCGAGGAAATCCTGATGGATGACATGCTGTTGCCGGCCCCGCGCGAAGAGCTGGCCAACTACGTGCCGCATGCGCCGGACAAGGCGGTCGACGGCCGCATCATTGCCCTCGACGGCGACGCGCACGAAGTCGGCCGCAACTCCCTGGTTACGATCGATCGCGGCGCCCGTGATGGCGTCGACGTGGGCACCGTGCTCGCGATCTACCATCCGACGCCGGTGATACCCGACCCACGGCCGTCGACCGAGCCCAGCGTCATGTCGCGGTTCATCAGCGACCCGACGCGCGACATGCTGCAGCCGACGCGCTATCTGAACATCCCGCCGGAGCGCTCGGGGCTGCTGTTCGTTTTCCGCGTATTCGACAAGGTTGCCTACGGCATCGTGCTCAATGCCTCGGAGCCGGTGGTGACTGGCGACCTCGCGCGGAAGCCGTAGCGCCCCGGCCGCCCGACTTTTTAGCCCGGCTTCGCCGATGGAGATCGACGCGCGCGTCGAGGCCTGGGCGTCCTTGCAACTCGTGCCGGGGCTGACCGCTCGCGCGTTGGTTGCGCTGCTCAAGGCATTCGGCGGTCCGGCGCAGGTGCTGGCCGCGTCGCGCGCGAGTCTGGCGAAGCTGGTCCCCGCCGAGCTAGCCGCGGCGCTCGCCCACGGCGCCGATCCGGCCGAGCTCGCTCGCGCATTGAGCTGGCTTGCCGAACCGGGCCACGCGCTCATCGCCTGGGACGATCCGGCCTATCCCCGCGCGCTGCTGACGATCACCGACCCGCCGC
>JBDTXW010000014.1:0-22380 GCA_040005975.1 Betaproteobacteria bacterium
GCGTTGCGGTCGATCCGGAGCGGCGCCGAGTTCGCCCAGGTCGCCGCGGGGTTTTCCGACGCGACCGACGCGCTGCAGGGCGGCAATCTCGGCTGGCGCACCGGCGCGCGGTTGCCGACGGTGTTCACCGAGACGGTGCGCGACCTCAAGGTCGGTGCGATTTCGGGCGTGCTGCGGAGTTCCGCCGGATTCCACGTCGTCAAGCTCTTGGAGAAACGCAGCCGCGATGAAGCGAAGGTCGTCGACCAGGTACACGCGCGCCATATCCTGATCCGGGTCAACGAGCTGACTTCCGAAGCCGAGGCCAAGTCCAAAGCCGACCGCCTCAAGGACCGGCTCGACTCGGGCGCCAACTTCGCCGATCTCGCCAAGCTCAACTCGGAAGATGCGTCGGCGGCGAAGGGTGGCGATCTCGGCTGGCTGAGCCCTGGCGACACCGTCGCCGAATTCGACGACGCGATGGTCAAGCTCGCGCCGAACCAGGTCTCACCGCCGGTGCGCACGTCGTTCGGCTGGCACCTGATCGAAGTGCTGGAACGGCGCAAGCAGGACGTGACGATCGATCGCGCACGCTCGGAGGCGCAGACGGCGATCCGGCAGCGCAAAGCCGATGAGGGATTTCAGGACTGGGTGCGCCAGGTTCGCGACAAGGCGTTTGTCGAGATACGGCTGGACGAGCGGTAGCGAACCGGGGAACGCCGCAGCAGGTTCATCCGTTCAAACACGGTATCGTCTTCGGGCTGTCGAATGTCGCGCCAAGCGGCCGATCATCGCGCTTCCACCATCGCCGCCGGAGCGCCTTGTCGATCCGCGGCGGCAGCCGACGAATTCCGAGAAAATTCGCGTGGGTAGAGCACGATGCGGTCCAGGCGCGAGCTTGTCACACCGGCGTTGAATGCCATGACGATTTTCAATTCCGCGAGGATAGCCTGACGCTGCCGCCACGCGGCCGGCCAGATCAAGGGCACCAGCAATCCTGCCGGGCTCCGGCCGAAGCGTGCGGCAGGGACGGGTTTTCCAAGCGCTGTCCAAGGCGCGCCGGGCTCGGCGCGAGCGAACACCTGGACCGCAGCCAAGGTCGTTGGATCCTGCAGCCCCAGAACCAGCGAATCGATCGTCGCGGCGCGGATCACCTGGTCCGACGGTGACAGCAGCGTCGCGGTCGACGCCTCGAACTCGAGATCGGCGCGGCCACCGCGCACATGCACCTTGCCTTGCTCGAGTCGCCAGCCGTCATCGTCAAGATAACCGGGGGCGCCAAAGTTCCAGGACCTTGCGCCTAGCGGCAAATCCGAATGGGTCACCAGAAAATCGCGCATCGCATCTTCTGCTGGCGTGTTGCGCCACGCGGTATATGGGAGATAGCCGCGCTGCCCCGCGTACAAACCATTCGATCCATTCCAGGCCATCACCGATATTTCCTGTGCGTCAAAGTTGAACATGTCGCGAAACGCGTGGTACGAGCGCGCAAAGTAAGGCTGGACCATCGGCGCCTTCAGATCAGTGGCATTCATTTCGACGATGGCCCAGGCGGAGTCCATGCGCGCGATCGCTGCGAAGAGGCTGTGTCCGTTGTCCAGCCAGTGCGCGTTCTCGGCCGCGGGTCCGTAGACGATGGCGCCGAGATGGCCGTCGCGCGGAATCGAGCCTTCGATGGAGACGCCTGCGGAGTCGTAGTCCGGGCTCGACCCTTGGATGCGCACCGAGACCGGACGCATGCTCGCATCCGGCGCGATGAACGCCTGCGACGAAAAGATCCGGTCGCTGGGCACGCCGGCCTCATGCGTCCACTGGGACAATTCCGAGTAGTGTAGGGCGACGATATGCTTGCGAAATGCATCCCATTCCCGGTACCAAGGGTCATCCCAGAAAGGCGTTTGTCCTGGCGCGAGCGGCCCTCTGTCCATGCCGATGAAACGGCGCGGTGGATCGACCTCGTCCCAAGACGACCAATGCTGCTTGGAGATTGAGTCGACCTGTGCAAGCGTGAGCGGGTCCTTGCGCCGGTAGTCGGCCAAATCCGGCGCGCCGGCCGTGGGCTTGCCCGCGTAGGGTCCGGTGCCGGCAAGCCACTCCCTGAACTGACGGAGCATCCCGGGGTTGTAATCGTAGATATTGCCGTTCTTGACGAACGGGTTCATGTACGTATCGGCGTCGAGGCTGACGCCGACGAACAGGTCCGGATGCTCGCGCGCGAAACCCGCGATGATGCGCGCCGCTGCCTGGAGATTGCGGCGCTTGTAGGCGCGAACCTTGCCGGCGTAGACGTTGTAGGTCAGCGTGCGCCCGAGCTCCGGCGAATTCGTCGACCCCGGCAGATTCTTCAGATAGTCGTCCGGAAAGACGACGTTGTCCTGCGTCCACTGGCAATTATTGACGTCCTGCTCGAGATGATCGTTGACGTCCCATTCGGGTGTGTCGCAGCTCGCGTCGGCCCAGATGCCGCCGTTCAGGATGAATTGCACCGGCAGCTGCTTGTCGATCGCGTATTGAATGACGCCGTGCAGATTGTCTTCGGCGACGGCGCGATTGCCACATTGGCGGGTCAGATCGAAATCGGTGTCGAATTCCCAGTCGCCGGCGGAGCCCTTGGTCGTGCGCAGATAAAGGATCGGCACTGCGACGCCGACCCCGGTGGTGCGCGACAGGTAGCGCTGATACGCTGATTCGACCTCGGCGGCGCCGCCGGCGACCACACCCGAGGTCATCATCAGGAAACGAAATGGTCGATGCGCGAGCGTCGGACGCTGGTCGAGCAGCTCGCTCCACAGCGACATCGCCGGCGGCGGGATCAGCGACCTCCGCGCAAGCACGGTCTCGCGGCCACTGCGATCGATCGCGACGACGGTCACTGCGTGACGAGCGAGATCGAGGTTCGCGAAGTCTCCGGTGAATTCGAATCCCGCCGTCGGAGAATCGGGATAGCCGGGCTTGACCGCTGCGACATCCGGCCGGGCGATGCCGTAGCGCGCTGTATACGGACGTCCGTCCAGGCGAACCTCGACGCGCTCGATGCCCTCGGCGGCGAGAGCCCAGCCGGTGACGCGCAGCCTCGTATCCAGAATGGCTTCGTCCACCGGCGTGTCGACCGAACCGATGGCGGCGTACGCCTCGGCGGGCGATGCCGGCGCCGTCGCCGATGGCGTGACGGTCTGCGCGACCGGCGCGGTCAGTGACGGATGGCGTTCCTGCCACGCGAACGTGCCGGCAATCGCCAGCCCGACCGCAATCAGCAGTGCTGCGGCGGTGCGTTGCTTCCAGGGGTTGGGATACGGCAACGGGTCGATCGGCGCATGGAGGAGGCCGTTATTGTAAAGGATGCATCGCCCGCTCTAGCCGGTGATCAGCTTTAGATCGAGCGCGCGCTCGATCAGCCAGATGCCCGCGATGGCGGCGATGGCGGCCGACCCTCCTGCAAGCATGATCGTGCGGTAAGCCCGCGTGGCGCGCGACGCGAACGCGAGCGGCAGAAAGACGATGACGATGGCCAATTGCCCGAGCTCCACGCCGACATTGAAGCCGAACAGCGACAGCGCCAGCGAGCCGGCGGGCAGGCCCAGGTTTTTGAGCGCATTGGCGAAGCCGAAGCCGTGAAGCAGCCCAAATCCGAACGCGGCGATCCACCGGCCGCGGTTGACGACGGGGAAGACATTGTTGGCCGCTGCGAGTACGACCGAGAGCGCAATCGCCGACTCGACCCAGCGCGACGGCAACGCAACGATGTCGAGGGCGGCGATCGTCAGCGTGATCGAGTGCGCAACGGTAAAGGCGGTGACGATCCGGGCGACGTCCCAGAACGCAGCGCGAAAACTCTCGGCCGGCTGCCACGCGCCGCCGCGACGCAGCAGCACCGCCGGCAGCAGCAGCGACAGCAGGAACAGGATGTGATCGAATCCCAGCCAGATATGCCAGATGCCTTCGTGTACATAGGCCGCGAGTTGCTGCCATGCCGTCACGGCGCCGAGCGCCTGCGTGTGCGCATCGGCACTGAAAATGATGCTGCGAGTTTCCCCGCCGGCGACGTATTGCAGCAGCCCGCGATGCATCGGGTCGACGTCGAAGAGCAGGCGATAGTCGACCGCGAGCGATGGCGCCGTCTGCGCGCAATGGACGGACAGCAGCAGAACCGCGTAGGCGCCGTCGCTGTGCCGATCGATCAACTGATCGCGGACCGCGAGATTGCACGGTGCGCCACCGGCGCTTATGTCTAATCGGGAAAGCGCATAGGCCGCGATCTCGGCGCGAAGGGTGCGCACTTCACCCCAGGTGATTTCGCCGTCACCGTTGCTGTCGAGCGTAATGGCGTTGTCGAGATCGCGCAGCGCGATGTCCCAACGGACGTCGATTTCGCCCGTTTCAGCACCCGGGCGGGTAAGCGTAAGGTAGCTGTCGCTCGCCTTGTGTGCCATCGCCGGTAACGCGATGCACAGCCCCAGCAACAGCCCCGCCAACCAGCGGAAGGATCTCATCGCCGGCCTCCGGGCGCGGTCTGCAGCGCCACGTAGTCGAGCCGATGCGCCGCCGTCCATGCGCTGACTTCGCGCAGCGTCGCGGTGTCGGCGGCAGCGCTCGCGGCCTCGAACAGGATGCGCAAGTCGGCAGGCTCGCGCTGAACCAGCCAGTTTTCGCGCGCGAGGTTCAATGCCACTTTCGGATCGTTTTCGATCCAGAGGCGATAGCGCGCTTCTTCGCGCCGGTGCAGCGAATCCCCGCGGCGATGCGCGGCCTCGAAACGATCGGCGAGGGCTTGGCGGTGCGTCTCGAATGCCATTCTGGCGCCGGGCAGTTTGGCTTCGGCGAGAGCCAGGCGCAGCAGCAAATTGTCGTTCCTCGTCTGGTCGTTGATCAGCGACAGCGCTTCGCCGGCGCGACCGCGGTCCAGCAGGAAATCGCTGAATACCGCGATCAGGTAGGGATCGCGGGAATCGATTGCGAGCGCCGCGCGGTAGTGCTTTTCCGCGGCGGCGAAATCGCCGCGCCGCTCGGCGATCTCGCCGGCGAGCGTCAGCGCCCATTCGCGCAGCCCCGCGTCGGCGCGCGGTTCCTGGGCCAGTGCGTCCGTCAACGCCGCGTAAGCCTCTCCTGCCTCGCCCGAAAGGCTCGCCGGCGCGGCCATGCACCCGGCGACGACCAGTGGCAGCGTCAGGCGCGCGATACTTGCGCAATCGGCGTGCGCTGCATCGTATTTGCCCAGCACCGTCAGCACCGTCGCGCGGGTCAGCAGCGCCTGTCCGTCGCCCGGACGCTTCGCGATCAGCCGATCGAGGTCGGCCATCGCGCCTTCGAAATCGTGATTGCTCTGCTTGACCGTCGCTCGCAGCAGCAGGGCCGGTGCGGGCGGGTCCGCGAGCGGCCACCACGGCAGCATCGCGGCCTGGGCCTGGCCGAGGAACCTCGGGTCGCCGCTGTCACGCGACGCTTCGATCGCGCGCTTGCCGAATCTGACCGCAAGCGCCAAGTCGCCAGGATTTTGCTTGAGCGCGGTGCGCAAACGCTTGAGATCGCGCAGCGACGCATCGTTCTTTTCAGGCAGGCGCTCGAGCACCTCGGCATCGGCGCCGGGAAGATACGGTGTGGCCGCCGCCGGGAGCACCGCGACCGTTGCGACAAGCGATACCCCGAGCGCAATGAGTACGCGTAGCATCGACTGTTTCCTCGAACAAACGTCCGGGCCCGCAAGCTTGCCGCAGGGCCCGGACGATTTCTCTTCCTTTGCCTACAATGCGTCGTCGGCGTTCGGCGAGCCTTTGAGCGGCGTCTGCAGATACGGGAAGACGGTTTGGAAGAAGCTCGCATCGACGAACGCGCCATCGGTGTAATGCAGCGAGCCCGCGAGCGCATCTGCCGGCGTGCAGCCACCGATGTTCAGTGTGCAGAGCACGCCCATCGCGACCCGGAGCTCGATGTCGACGACGTCGTCGCCGGGACGCCGGCCATTCGGGAATCCAGCGCTGTCGCTACCGATTACGCCGAGGCGGCTCTGCCCCGCCGCCGGAGTCGGCGCGATCGCGGTATTGAGCCGAAGCATTTCCGACGCGACAACGTTAACCGGCTTGTTCAGCCCGTCCACACCGGTCAGGAACGCCGCCACCAGATCGGTGCGCGGGAAGTTGGTCGGTGCCTTGACGCCGGCGCTGCCGAACAGGATTTCGAGCAATGCCGGAAGCGTCGGGTTGGTCACGTAGTCGGCGAATTGTGCATCGTCCTTCGGCTCGCTGCTGTTGAATTTGTCCTTGTCCTTGAGGCCGATGACGACTTCGTTCACCAGGGGCGAGCCCAGGCGCGATACCTGCACGAGCTTGGCCGAACCCTGCGGCCCATTGCCGGACCCAGGAATGCCGCGCACCGCCGGAATGCTCGCCGTCGTCCAGCCGCCGATGATCGTGCTCTTGTTCTCGGTCAGACACGCGATCGGGACCTCGAGGATCAGCGCCGTCACGTTCTTGTCCGCCAGCGTGTCGGCGGTTGCCGTTTCGGCCAGCGGGTTGAGCTCGGTCGCCGGATATTTGATATTGACGAGGTCGAACGTCTCGCCGAGATTGACGACGAACGGATCCTTGCGTTGACCGACGAAGACCCGGCCGTTGCCTGCGCATCCAGGGATGGAAATGTCCCAGATGTGCTTGTTGGCGTAGGCGGCATAGTTGGAGATCGTCTTGTCGCCGATGTAGTCGACCGGCTTGTCGAACGTCGTTCCGGGCTTGTTGAGGTTGGTCACAGGCATCGGCTTGCCGTGGCGACTTCGCCCGCGGATCACGCTCAAGGTGTACGTCTCGTGCGTGTTGAGCGCAGGCGACGCCGGCGTGGCGACGTCGCCCGAGCCGTTCTGCACCAACGGAATCGATACATTTTTTCCGCCGATGCTGAGCTGATTATCGTCCAGCGTGGTCTGGAATTTGAACTGGAAGGTCACGTTCTCGACTGCGCTGCCGTCGTTGACAACATGGATTTCATACAGCGCGCTGGTATCGAGCTTGAAGTAGTTGGGGCCGCCGTACGGGTCCTGCAGCGGCAGGTAATTCGCGACCAGCGTCACGTAGCCAGCCCGGCCCGTTTCGTAGCTCCGGAACATGTAGAAGTCGGTTGCATCGACCTGCGGCATCGATGCGATGAACGGCGCTTCGCGATGGCTGGAGGCGGCTGCCGGTCCATTCCACGCGGCGGCAATGGCCGCGACCAGCGCTATCGACGCGACCGTCGGCAGCCGCGAGAACTTGGGTTGCTTGGTAAACATTACAATCACTCCTTGGTTAAGCGTCGGTCGGAACGGCGGCCGAGCGTGGCTCGAGCCACTGCCGGCCCGCCTCCACGTCTCTTCCGCCGATCCCGCGTCGGGTCGGCGGCATCTCGGGCCGTGAACCGATGTACGCGACGCGGACCGGGTTGGATGCACTGCGACCGAGGCGTTCGCATGGCGCGGCGTTGCGGCCTACCGTAAGATTGGCGGCATGACGGCGCCCGGGATCATTGCCGAGCAGATCGACTACTACCGTGCGCGTGCCGGCGAGTACGACCAGTGGTGGTTCCGCACCGGGCGCTATGATCGCGGCGCGGAGTTCAATGCGCAGTGGCATGCCGAAACGGCGGCGGTCGAGGCAGCGCTCGGGACATGGCTCGAGGCGCGTCGACCGGCGAACGTGCTCGAGCTCGCTTGCGGCACCGGCCTTTTCACACGCTTGATCGCACCACGCGTCGCGCACCTTACCGCGGTCGACGCTTCGGCCGAGGTCATCGCAATCAATCGGGCGCGTGTCGGCGCCGATAATGCCGACTACGTCCAGGCCGATCTATTCGCCTGGCGACCGGTCATGCGCTACGACGCGGTGTTCTTCAGCTTCTGGCTATCGCATGTGCCCGACGATCGTTTCGCCGCGTTCTGGGATCTTGTCGTCGCCGCGGCGCTCGGGCCGGGTGGCGCCGCCTACCTGATCGATTCGGCGTTCGATCCGACGTCGACGGCGAAGGACCACGTGCTTCCCGGACGCGAGGCGGGCGTCGTTACGCGCAAGCTCAACGACGGCCGAGAATTCAGGATCGTCAAGGTTTTCTACGAGCCCGCGGCTCTGGCGGCGAAGCTCACACCGCTGGGCTGGCGCCCCGCGCTCTCCCAGACGCCGCACTACTTCATTTATGGTGAAGTCACGCGCGAGGCGCAGTGAAGCTTGAATGCGGCGCAGGGGAACGGGCTGTGATGCCCGCTTTCAGGAATCGGCGTCGTAGACGTACGGGGATTGCGGGACGCGGCTCGCGTCTCGGGTGTGTTCCTCGGCGAGCTCCTGGGGGCGTTTGTCCCACCAGATCGCGCGGCCTTCACGCTGCTTGTCGCGGAGCTCCGGATGCTTCGCCATCAGCTCGCGCATGAAGATCGTGTGCTCGGATTCGTAGTGGCGGCTGGGCAGCATCATTTTCGGGTTCCTGCATCGCGAAGCATGGGACGTGTCGAACGATTCTATCATCGCTCGCCTTCCGCTGGATCCGGCGAGCGCATCGACCCCGAAATCAACCGATACTCGTAGAGCCGGCATTCGAGCGCGCCGTTGAACAGCGGCGTGCGGCGACTCGCCTTCAGGCCGATCAACTTGGGCAGCCTTGTGTCGCCGGAGAAGAGGTACGCGGTCCAGCCGGCGTAGCGCTGCTTGAGCGCGTCGCCGAATTGCGGATAGAACGCGGCTAGCGCGCCGGAATCGCCCACACGAAGGCCGTAGGGTGGATTGCTGACGATGATGCCCGCAGGCGCGGGGGGCGGACGCGTCAGCGCATCGGCACGCTCGACCACGAGCGCAGCTTGCACACCGGCTGCCGCGCTATTCTCGCTGCACTGGTGAATGGCCGTCGCGTCGCTGTCGCTCGCCCAGATCATCGCCGGTGCGGCCGGCTTGGCGCGCCGCTGCGCCGCCTGCTTGATCCGCTGCCACGTAGGGCCGTCGTACCACGCGAGCTTCTGAAAGCCGAACGTCCGCTTGAGTCCGGGCGCCAAGTCCAGCGCCATCAGCGCGGCTTCGACCGCGATAGTGCCGCTGCCGCACATCGGATCGAGCAGCGGGACCCCGGGCCGCCATCCCGCCAGGCGGAGCAGACCGGCGGCCAGATTCTCGCGCAATGGCGCGTCGGCGGTCTCGCGCCGGTAGCCGCGCTTGAACAGCGGCTCACCCGACGTGTCGAGGTAAAAGCTGGCCTCGGTCGCGCTCAGGTAGGCGTGCACGCGCACGTCCGGGCGGTCCTTGCTGATGCTGGGCCGAACGCCGCCGGCAGCTCGGTGCCGATCGCAGACGGCATCCTTGATTCGCAACGTAGCGAATTCGAGGCTGGTCAGCGGCGAGCGCGACGCCGCGACGTCGACGCGAAGCGTACGGTCGACGCGAAACCAGCGCGGCCAATCCAGGGCCTTGGCAAGCTCGTAGACGTCGTTTACGTCGCGATACGCGCCCTGGCCGACTCGCCACAGCACGCGGCTCGCGAGACGGCTTTCGAGATTCGCCCGGTAGGCGAGCTCGATCGGACCGGCGAACGCCGCGCCGCCGTCGCTCGTCGCGATCTCCGCCGCGCCGAGCTCGCCCAGCTCGGCCGCGAGCGCGGCCTCCAGCCCGCGCGGGCACGGCGCGAAGAAACGTTCAGTCACCAAGGAGCATCGGGTCGAATGTCAGAATGGCTTCAATACGACCAGCAGCACGACGCCGACGAGTACCGGCAATGCGGGAATTTCATTGATCCAGCGATAGAAGCGATCGCCATGCCGGTTGCGGTCATTGCGGAAGTCGAGCATCAGCTTGCCGAGCCACACATGGTGCGCGATCAGTATCAGGACGAGCGCGAGCTTGGCGTAAAGCCAGCCGCCGCTGATGCCGTAGCCCAGCCACAGCCACAACCCGGAAGCGATCGTCAGCACCGCGCCCGGCGTCATGATGCCGACGTAGAGCTTGCGCTCCATCAGCTTGAAGCGCTCGTTGCCGGTCGCGTCCTTCGTCAGCACGTGATAGACGAAAAGCCGCGGCAGATAGAACAGGCCCGCGAACCAAGTGACCATGAAGATAATGTGCAGCGACTTGACCCAGAGCATGGCGGCTATTTCAGCAGGCGGCGGGTCAGTACCAGCGCGACGTAGTATGCGGCAACCGCATAGGAGAGCAGCACGGCGATGTGCAGCGGAATGCCGTCGGGAATGCGGCCGGAGAGCATCGCGAGCTTGCGCCAGACCGGCGGGTTATGGCGCCAGACAGGAATGCAGCGCAGCGAGAGATCGGGCGCGCGGATCAGTGAGGCTGAAATCATCTAAGGCGTGGCGTCGTTGGGCGGCGTCGAGTATAGCGCGGGCGATAGAGTCGCGCGGAAGCGCCGCCGACCGCGTGCGAGAGCGGGTGGAAGCGCGGCGTACCGTTTCAATCGCGAAGCTCGCGCCCGGTGAGCTTGATGAACAGATCCTCCAGATTCGCCGGCCGATGCAGGTAGCGCACGCAGCGATCAACGCGCGCCGCGTGTCGCTCGCGATCATCCGGACGTGAGCGATGACCGCCAGCCGCGAGCACAGCCGCTCGGCCTCGTCCATGAAATGCGTCGTCAGCAGGATCGTCTTGCCCTGCGAAAGCAGCTGGCGCAGGCCATTCCAGATCAGGTGGCGCGCCTGCGGGTCGAGCCCGGTGGTCGGCTCGTCGAGGATCAGGGGCTCCGGATCGTTGATCAGCGCACGACCGAGCGTCAGTCGTCGCTTCATGCCGCCGGACAAGGTGCGGATGCTCGCCCCGCCCTTGCTCGCCAGTCCGGCGAAGTCGAGCAGGCGCGGGATCCCTTGTCGCTGCAAGCCGGCCGGCCGTATGGGGAGTGCGCCAATCACCGCCACATGCTGCTGATCACCCGCTGCAGCTGCGGAAGGCGGCCGTGGAAGAAATGGCCGCAGCCGGGAAAGACGATGATCGGCAGCTGCTGCGGTCGCGCCCAGGCAAACACGTCGGCGAGCGCGACTACGTCGTCTTCCTCGCCGTGAATGACCACCGTATCGGCCGCGACGGTGGCGTTGCCGAATCGCGCAACCGCGGGACCGACCAGAACCATGCGTTCGGGCACGACCTGCTGCGCGACCCGCGTCTGCACGAACGAGCCGAACGAGAATCCGGCGAGGACGACTGGAAGGTCGCCATATTGGGCACGAGCGTGGGCCAGCGCCGCCAGCGCGTCGTCGGTCTCTCCGGCGCCATCATCGAACGCGCCGGCGCTGCCGCCGACGCCGCGAAAGTTGAATCGGACGCTGACGTAGCCCAGTCCCGCAAAGGTTTTCGCGAGCGTCTGGACAACCTTGTTGTCCAGCGTGCCGCCCTGCAGCGGATGCGGATGGGCGACAAGCGCAATGCCGCGAGGCGCCTGCCCCGGCAGATTGAGCGCAAGCTCGAGCGCGCCGGCGGGGCCGGCGATCGACATACGCTCCTCGCCGCGCGCCATCGGAAAGGTCAAGCTTCGCTCGGTAAAGGGCGCAATTATACGCGGCCGTGCTAGTCGATGACGTCGCCGGAAGCGCGCCGCGCGGCAACCGCCAGCACATAAAGACTCGCCAGGATCGGCCACGCGATGAGCACCGCGTGCGTCAGCCCGTTGAAATTGAGCAGTTGGCCATACGGCCAGTCGAAAAGAGCGAGTGGCGCCCGCGCACGCCACATGTCGGGCGCAAGCAGCGGCGCGACCAGCGAAGCCAGAAGCGCGATCGCGCACATCGTCGTTCGCGCCGGCCTCGGCAGCCATACCGCCAGCAGAAGCACCAGCGCGCCGGCGGCGACGCCGAGCGAGACTCCCGGCTTGATCCACGTTTCGAGCACCGACTGCCTGATCAGCACGCTGGCGGCCAAGCCCTTGAGAATCAGCGCGAGGCCGATCAGCATCAGCACCGCGCCGCCGACGAAGCGCCGCTGGCGAAGCAGCAGCGCAAGAAACAGGCCGACGCCGACGACGTTGAACGCGCTCTCCGCTGCCTGTAACAGCGTGCCTGCAAGGTCGCGCGTTAGCTCGAGCGACGGGTCGAACGTCGCCGCAAACAACGGGATCCCGGGATTCAATTGCGCGAGCAGCCAGATCGCCAGCAGGGCGAGACCCAGGTCGCCGCTGCGGCCCTCGACAAACACGCGGTGGCGCCACGCAGAGACACTCGCGCGCAGTCCCGGCGTACGATCCAAGGCCATCGCGGACAGGCCGCCTAGACTTGCGCCGGCCGCATTGCAGACCAGATCCATCGCGCTTGCGTCGCGGGTCGGAATGAACATCTGCATCGTCTCCACCAGGAACGAAAGCAGGAAGCCGGCGCCGCCCGCCACCGCCAGTTGGACGAGCGCCGTGCGCCGGACAGACAAGGCGACGAAAAGGCCGAACGGCGCATACGCGAGCACATTGACGACGACATCGAACCGGGTAAAACGGGGCGGCCACGGCGCGACCAGGAAGAATGGTGTCCCGGGCAGCGGCGCCGTCCAGCCCGAGAAGGGCTCGGCACTCGCGTAGACGATGAGCAACGCGTACAGGCCGGCCAGAAACTCGGGCAGCCGGGAGGAACGCGGGCTGGCGGGCACGGGACCCGATCAGCGCAGAAACTTGCGCACGACGGTGATCGCGTCGGTTTCAGTCAGCGTCCCAAAGCCGGCGGCAACGAACGTCGACAGCGCACCGTGGTAATGATCGGCGGCGAGCCCGCTGTCGCCAGCCTTGAACGGGAAGGCGTCGACCAGCTTGAAACCGCGTGCGGCGAGAGACGACAAGCCCTCCGCCAGCAATGCACGAGCGATGCCGCGCCTCCGCCACGCCGGTGCGACGATGAAGCAGACGATGACGGCGGCCTCGTACGGAGCACAGGGCAGCGGCGTCGGCAAGACGCGCATGCGCTCGAAGCAATGCGGCAGCTTGTGACGCGGCTGCGCGTTCAGCCATCCGATCGGCTCGTTGCCGTCGAAGGCGAGGAAGCCTTCCATCTCGCCGACCTCGATCCGGGCCTGCATCGCGGTGCGGTTCTGCGCTCCGGACAGCGATGCCCAATCGATGGCGACGGGCACCTCGTAGAAGTGGCAGTAGCAGTTGGCCCACTCCGGATTGTCGGCGAACGCCACGCCGCGCTCGTGATCGAAAAAGCGCAGGAATTCGCCGGCGAGCGCGGGCGCGAGCGGTTTGACGACGATATCGCTCAAACGCGCATCCGGAGCGGGCGAGGCGTCAGCACATCGGCGCCGGTACGCTTAGCGCCCGGCCTTGATCTCGGTCCACAGCCGGTTCAGCAGGCGCCGCTGGGCCGAGGTCAGGTCTTTCAGTTGTTCGAGCTTGGCCTCGACGGTCTTGTCGGGAAAGATCGCCGGATTCTTCAGTATCTCCGGCTTGATGTACTTGACCGCATCGAGGTTCGGATTGCCGGAGCCGATCAGGTTGGTCAGCTCGGCGGAATTCCTGCCGTCGAGCATGAAGTTCATGAACTTGAGCGCCAGGTCCGGCCGCGGCGCGTCCTTGTGGATGACCATGTTGTCGACCGCGAGCACCGCGCCTTCCTTCGGCATGCCTTGCAGGATATTGAATGGCCGCTTGGCGGCCTGAGCATCGAGATTCGCCTGGAAGATGTCGTTCGAGTATCCGTGAACCAGCCAGATGTTGCCGACCGTCAGCTCCTTGATGTACGACGACGCATTGAAGGCCGCCCAGTACGGCTTCGCCTTCTTGATCAGCGCGGCTGCCTGGTCCCAGTGCTTCGGATCGACGTCGTTGGCCGAGTAGCCGAGATACTTGAGCGCGGCCGCGAACAGCTCGTTGGCACTGTCGAGCACGGTGATGCGCCCTTTGATCTTCTCGAGATACTTCGGGTCGAAGACGACGGCCCAGGTATCCGTCGGCAGGCCGAGCTCCTTAATCTTGACGTCGTTGTAGCCGATGATCGTCGTCGACATCGCGTACGGCACCGAGTACTTGTTGCCCGGGTCGAACGGCGTGTTCAGGTCGTCCGGATTGATGTTCTTCAGGTTCGGCAGCTGCGATTTGTCGATCGGCTTCAGCTGAGCGCCCTTGATCAACGCCTGCACCGCGTTACTGGTCGGCACCAGCAGGTCGTAGCCCTTGGCACCGGCAGCGAGCTTGGCGAGCAGCTCCTCGTTGTCGGAATAATAGGTTTGCACGACTTCGCACTTGCACGAATCCTCGAAGCGCTTGATTGTCTCGGGAGCGATGTAATTGTTCCAGTTGTACAGGTGAAATTGGTCCTTGGCGGCGACCGGCAGGGCGACCAGTGCGGCGGCAAGCAGCAACATCAGCTTTTTCATGTCTTCTCCTCGTCCGCGCCGAGCAGGCTCGGCGACAGCTTCGACGCGACAATGATGAGCGCCAAAGTCAACAGCATCAAGAGCGTCGACACGGCGTTGACTTCGGGGGTGACGGCAATTTTTATCATCGAGTAGATCTGCAGGGGCAGGGTCACGGTTCCGGCGCCGGCGGTGAAAAAGGTAATGACGAAATCGTCAATCGACAACGTGAACGCCATCAGCGCGCCGGCGATCACGCCCGGCATGATAAGCGGCAAGGTGATGTAGCGAAAGGCATTGAAAGGGGAGGCACCGCAGTCGCGCGCGGCCTCGGTCAGGCTCTCGTCCATTCCGGCCAGCCGCGAGCGCACGACGATGGCGACGAAGCCGATGCAGAACGCGATGTGCGCCAGCGCCACCGAGATCAGTCCCAACGTCAGATTGAGGAGGACGAAAAAGATCAGCAACGACACGCCCATCAGGATTTCCGGAATGGCGATCGGCGCCAGCACGAGGATCGACAGGAGGCGGGCTTGATAGCGGTACATCGCGAGGCCCGCCATCGTCCCGAGCACCGTTGCCACGGCGCTCGCGGTCAATCCGATCAGCAACGAATTTCCGGCGGCGACCAGCATGTCCTGGTTGTGAAACAGCTTGTCGTACCAGTCGAACGTAAAGCCGACCCATTCGGCATTCAGGCGCGAATCGTTGAACGAGTAGACGACGACGATGAGCAGCGGAACATAGAGGAATGCATAGCCGCCCAGCGCCGCTGTCCAGAGTCCGATCGGGCGCCTACGCACGGACGGCTTTCGTGCTGGACGGCGTCCCGAGGCTGCTGCGGCCGACCCACGCCGCGGTGCCGGCGAGCACGAGTGCGGCTACCGTCAGCACAATCGAGAGCACGCTGCCGAACGGCCAGTCGCGCGTCTCGAGGAACTGCTGCTTGATGACATTGCCGATCATGCTGTCTTCGGGGCCGCCGAGAATGTCCGGAATCGCGAAAATACCCAGCGCCGGGATGAACACCAGCGCCGCGCCGGCGTAGACGCCGGGCAGCGACAGCGGGAAAGTGATCCGCCAGAACCGCTGCCATGCGCCCGCGCCCAGATCCTGCGCGGCGTCCAGCAGGGCCCGGTCGTGCTTTTCCAGGTTGGCATAAAGCGGCAGCACCATGAACGGCAGGTGGACGTAGACCAGGCAGACGAGGACCGCGAACGAGCTGAACAAGAGCGGCACCGGGTCATGGCCGAACCAGCCCAGCACGCCATTGACCGTCCTTGCCAGCGCGGCATTGGGACCCAGGATGATCATCCAGGCATACACGCGAATCAGGAAATTGCTCCAGAACGGCAGGATCACCAGCAACAGCAGGAGGTCGCGATGTTTTTTGGCGCTGCCGGCGATCAGCGCCGCGAGCGGGTATGCGAGGAGCAGGCAGAATAGCGTCGTCAACAGCGCGTACCAGACTGACTTGACGAAAATCTGCGCATAGACCGATTCGGTGAAAAAGCGTGTGTAGCTCTCGAGGTTGAGATCAAGCCTGCCATCCTCGACCAGTGGGGCGAGGCCGCCGAAATCGCCGGGCGTGCGAAACGAGGCGAGCACCATGATCAGTGCCGGCGCGGCGAAGAAAACCAGCAGATAGAGTACCGGCGGTCCGCTGACCAGCCACCGGCCCAGCTTCGAACGAGCGGTCCTGTTCATCGGCTCAGGCTCGTCACATCGCGCTCATCGGCCGGCGCCGGATCGGCCGATAAAATGGCCGGCTTCGGCCGGCCAGCGCAGCTCGACGGCATCGCCGACCTCGAAGAACTTCGTGCGTCCGGCACCTGAATTGGCGAGCAGCGTCTCGAGCTTGCGCCCCTCGGGCGTGGTGACCATATATACGGTCACGTCGCCCAGATAGAGGTATTCGGTGACGGTGCCGCGGAAGTGGTTGTCCGGCGAATCAGCGGCTGCGGATGGCACCGCCGCTGCCTGTACGCGGATCTTTTCCGGACGCAAGGCGATCGTGCCGGCGACGAGCGCGGCAGATGGCGCCGGGGCCGCCACGCGCACCTGACCCAGGCGGTCGACGTCGATCGTGACGATGCCGCCCGAGTTCGCTACGATCGGCCCCTCGAGCAGGTTGCAGGTGCCGATGAAATCGGCGACGAAACGCGACGTCGGAAAGCTGTAGATGCGCGACGGCTCGTCGATCTGCTCGACCCGGCCGTTGTTCATCACCGCGATCCGGTGCGACAGCGCGAGCGCCTCGGTCTGATCGTGCGTGACGTAGACAAAGGTGATGCCGACCTCTTTCTGAAGGTTGATCAGCTCGATCTGCATTTCCTCGCGCAGCTTCGCGTCCAGCGCCGCCAGCGGCTCGTCGAGCAGCAGCACCGCCGGATGCGTGACAAGGGCGCGGCCGATGGCGACCCGCTGCTTCTGGCCGCCGGAAAGCTCGTGCGGGTAGCGCTTGCCGAAGCCCGTCAGTCGCACATCCTCGAGTGCCTCGGCCACCTTGCCGGGAATCGCCGCCGCCGGCGTCTTCGCCATTTGCAGTGGAAACGCGATGTTGCCTTCGACGGTCATGTGCGGGAACAGCGCATAGCTCTGGAATACCGTTCGAACCGGGCGTTCCTCGGGCGCTCGGTCGGCCAGATCCTGGCCATTGAGCACGATGCGCCCGCCATCGGGCAGGTCGAACCCTGCGATCATTCGCAGCAGCGTCGTTTTGCCGCAGCCGGACGGCCCAAGCAGCGTAAAAAACTCGCCTGCTTCGATGTCGATGCTGACGCCGTCGACCGCCGTGAAGTCGCCGAATCGGCGCGTGACGTTCTGGATTTCGAGCAGCGCCATTGCGGACGGACTAAAGGCCCGTTCAGAAGATGGCGGATTGTAGCAAAATGAGCCCCTTTGACCGGGTACTCGCCTCGGCAGCGGCGATCATCGATGTCAACCGATCGCCGCCTGTGGACGTTGATCGGCGACGGTGGACGCTGATGCGAATGCATGCGATGCAACGGCTCGCCTTGATCGCCGCGGCGGCCGCGGCGCTCCCGGCGGCGCTTGCCGCCGGCGATGGCAGCTATGAACTCGATCCGTTCGAGCAGGCGACGGCGGGATTCGCCGCCTGCCCGCCGGCATCGCCGCCGACGCTGACGCTCGACCAGATGCGCACACAGGCGCATCAGCGCGCCGAGCGTGGCACGTCGTGCTGTCTCGCCGGAACGTGCGAATGCGGCGGCGCCTACAAGTACGATCCGGAGATCAACGCACGCGTCGCCGGCGCGATACGCAAAGATGGGCGTTTTCGCGATGCGAGCGTCTGGGTCACGACGACACGAAAGTTCATCACGCTGCAAGGATGTGTGCGTACGCTGATGCAGAAACGCGCACTGGAGCTACTGGCCCGGCGCCAGCGGGATGTCGCGCTGGTGTGGAACGAAACGACGGTAACGTCGGTCAGACATGCTCCGCTCCGGGCAAAATAGTCCGTTTTACTGTTCAATCAACAAGGTGAGGCAACGATGAGATATCTGATATTTGCGATGGCGGCGCTCCTGGCCAGCGAATGCGCGGTGGCCCAAACCACGGCCGAGCCGGCCAACAAGAACGTGGTGAAGCAATCGGCACCGGTGACGGGCGCCGCTGCTGCGAAAAACGTCGGGACCAAGGACATGACCGTCCAGGCCGACGCCTACGCCAAGGCACAGGAAAAAAAGCGGGCGGCGGCGGCCAGGAAGATTGCGGCCAAGGGCGGCGACCCGAAGGCGGCCAAGGCCGATGACTCGGTAGTCCGTCCGAGCAGCCTGATGACCGACGACGAACGCGCCGCGCACCGAAAGAAACTGCAGAGCTTCAAGACGCTGGCCGAGTGCGCGACCTACGACAAACAGCACCAGGCCGAGATGCAAGACCGCGCCAAGAAGCAGAATAAAACGCTGCGCGAGGCCACCGGTGCGGCGTGCAATCGTTACAAGGTCGCTACGACCAAACCGGGGCCGAAGTAAGACCACGTCGCGCCGATGCGCGGCGCCGGCGTTCGGTGTGCAATATCTACCGCGCGCCGACGTCGTCTCGAATGTCCTCGCCGACGATCACCATCCGCGCCAGATCAGCGCCGCCGCCGCGATCGCGACCAGCAGTGCGATAAGCGCCAGCCAGCGATTGCGCACGCGTTGCGCCGCTGCGAATTCCCGGAGCGCCGTCTCCGATGCTGCCGGCGCATCGCGCAAACGCTGGTAGATCAGGCGCGGCAGCAGCGGCAACGCGGTCGCGAGGAACGGCGCCTCGTCGCGCAGGCGGCGCTCGACCGCGCGCCAGCCGATCTGATCGTGCATCCAGCGTTCGAGGAACGGCTTCGCAGTCACCCAGAGATCGAGATCGGGATCAAGCTCCCGGCCGAGGCCCTCGACATTGAGCAGTGTCTTCTGAAGCAGGACCAGCTGGGGCTGAATCTCGACATTGAAACGGCGCGACGCCTTGAACAGCTGCACCAGGATTCGGCCCAGCGAAATCTCCTTCAGCGGGCGGTCGAAGATAGGCTCACAGACGACGCGGATTTCGCTTTCGAGCTCGTCGACGCGCGTGTCCGGGGGCACCCACCCGGACTCGATGTGCGCAGTCGCGACGCGCCGGTAGTCGCGGCGGAAGAACGCCAGGAAGTTCTGCGCGAGATAGCTCTTGTCCTGCTCGGAGAGCGTGCCCATGATGCCGAAATCGAGCGCGATGTATTTGCCCCGGTTCGCCGTGTCGACGGCGACGAAGATGTTGCCCGGATGCATGTCGGCATGAAAGAAGCCGTCGCGAAAGACTTGCGTAAAAAAAATCTCGACACCGGCGCGCGCCAGGCGCTTGATGTCGATGCCCTGCTCGACCAGCCGTGCCCGCTGGCTGATCGGCGTCCCCTCCATGCGCTGCATCACCATGACTTCGCTGTTGCACCAGTCCCAGTAGACTTCGGGCACGAGCAGCAGCGGTGAATGCGCGAAATTGCGGCGAAGCTGCGAGCAGTTGGCCGCTTCGCGCGACAGGTCGAGCTCGTCGTGTATCGTGCGGTCGAACTCGGCGACGACTTCGCGCGGCTTGAGCCGCTTGCCGTCCGACCACAGCTTCTCGACCATCGCCGCGCCCATCTGCATCAAGCCGAGGTCCTTGTCGATCGTCACGGCAATGTCGGGTCGCAGGATCTTGACCGCGGCCGGCGTGCCGTCCGGAAGCTCGGCCAGATGGACCTGCGCGACCGACGCGCTGGCGACCGGCTCGCGATCGAAGGAGCGGAAGACCTGCCCGAGCGGCTTCGCATAGACCCGCGCGAGAGTCGCCATCACCTGGTCCGAAGGGAAAGGCGGCACCTGGTCCTGCAGCTTGGCCAGCTCGTCGGCGATGTCGGTAGGCAGGAGGTCGCGCCGCGTCGACAGCATCTGCCCGAACTTGACGAAGATCGGGCCGAGGTCCTGTAGCGCGAGTCGCAGCCGCTCCGCGCGTGGCGCCGATACATCGCGCCAGAAAGTCACCGCTCGAGCGGTCGGTCGCAGCCAGTGAAAGCGCTCGTGCCCAAGCAGGAACTCGTCGAGCCCGTACTTGAGCGCGACGCGCAGTATCTTGACGAGCCGTAGCGAGCGCATGGCGCCGATTGTAAGGGATAGGCGCCACGCAATGCCGGCGCCAGCGCGGGCTTACGGTCGGCGAAAACGCAATGTGGGGCTGTCCTTGGGAGGCTACCCGGGCCGTCGGTGCGCCCCCCGGGATTCGCGCCGATTGATGCAGACTACGCTCCGGCGTAGATTCGCGATTACGCTGCTGGCTCGCGGCGCCCAAAGGACATCGTCTGGAATCGCACCTGACCGACATCACCCATGTCATCCAGCTCGCGGTGGCACCGGTATTCCTGCTGACTGCGATCGCGACACTGATCAACGCGCTCAATATCCGGCTCGGCCGCGGCATCGACCGCCGTCGCCTGATTCTCGGTCGCGTCCGCGGCAACGCCGGCTTGCGCAGCGACGATGACCGCGCCGAGCTCGGCTTGCTGGCGCGGCGGATACGTCTGATCTATTTCTCGTTGCTGGCGGCAGGACTGGGCGGGCTGCTGATCTGTCTCGTCGTCGCGGCTGCATTCGTCGGCGCGCTGGTGTCGGTCGATCTGTCCGAGATGGTCGCGGTTTTTTTCATACTCGCGATGCTTGCCATCGTCGGCTGCCTCGGCATGTTCCTGCGCGAAGTGTTCCTCGCGGTCTCCGGAGGCACGCACCGCATTCCATGACGGCGTCTTCAGCGTCGCTTTACTGGCGCGGGCGCCGTCAGACGCTCGACCCGCTCCGCCAACGCGTCGACCCGCGCCGCGAGCGCCGCGACCTCTCCGGCAAAATCGGTGGCGGCATGGGCGCCGGTAACCAGATCGACCTCGTCGCTGGCATAGCTCGCGAGACTCGCGCCCGCGCGTTGGGCCGCATACCCGGGCAAGGCGAGCAATTGGCGGCCAGCGTCGGCGACCTGCGCGCCGATGATCGGTCCGAATACACGCGCGAGCGCACGCTCGACGAACCAGGGCAGCGTTTGCGCCAGTTCGCCTAACGTCGCTGCAAGCGCGGGATCGCCCGACGCGACGACCAGCTCGTTCCAGCGCTCGGGACGCGCCAGCAGCGCGGGCAGGCGCAGCGGAGCGATCGTCAGCGTAAGGTCGGGCGCGGCTTCGGTATCGGCGAAGCTGCCGTCGGCATTGACCGCCAAGGTCAGCGCCGCGAGTCCGGCGACGATGCGCAGCGTCCTGCCCGCATGTGCGGCGAGCCGCTCGCGCGCCCAGTCCTCGCGTTCGAGCGCGCGGTTGGCGAGAGCGGCGGCGTGCATCGCGCAAGTCTTCAGAAAACGTAGCCGCGATGCAGGGCGACGACGCCCGCGCTCAAGTTGAACCATTCGACGCGCTCAAACCCCGCGCTTTCCATCATGCCGCCGAGCGCGCGCTGGTCCGGATGCACGCGGATCGATTCGGCGAGATAGCGGTAGCTCGCCGAGTCATGCGCAACGAGCTGGCCCAGCCGCGGCAGCACGTTGAAGCTGTACCAGTCGTAGGCGGGCTTGAGCGGTGCCCAGACGTGGCTGAACTCGAGAACCAAACCGACGCCGCCGGGCCGCAGCACGCGGCGCATCTCGGCAAGAGCGATCTCCTTGTGCGTGACGTTGCGCAAGCCGAAGGCGATGCTGACGCAGTCGAAGGTTGCTGCGGCGAACGGCAGCGCCTCGGCGTTGCATTGCACGGCAGGCATCATCCGACCCTCGTTGAGCATGCGATCGCGTCCCGCCGCGAGCATCGCGCCGTTGATGTCGGTCAGCACGACGCTGCCTGTGGACCCGACGCGGCGGGCGAACAGGCGTGCGAGATCGGCCGTACCTCCGGCGACGTCGAGCACGCGTGCGCCGGCGCGGACGCCGGAGGCCTCGATCGTAAAGCGCTTCCAGGCGCGATGCAGGCCGGCCGACATCAGGTCGTTCATCAGGTCGTAGCGGGTCGCGACCGAATCGAACACGCCCCTGACGCGTTGGGTCTTTTCCTCGGGGCTCACCTGCTCGTAGCCGAAGAGCGTCTTGTCGCTCATCGCATCACCGCATCAATGGCGGTGACCACACGAATGCGCCGCGGCTGCCGGCGGCGCGGGGTTCGCATCCGATGCGCGGTTCGCGCCCGCCGCGCGCATGCGTTCGAGGTACTGCTGCCACATCGGCTCCTGTCGTTCACCGAGCTCGAGAAGGTAGTCCCAGGAATAGATGCCGGTGTCGTGGCCGTCGGAGAATTTGGGCCGGATCGCATAATGGCCGACGGCCTCGACGTCGGTGATCGTCACATCGCGCTTGCCGACCTGCAGCGTCTCCTGACCCGGCCCATGCCCGCGCACGTCGGCCGACGGCGAGTAGACGCGCAGAAACTCGTAGGGCAGGCGAAAGCTCTTGCCGTCGGCGAACGTCAATTCCAGCAGCCGCGACGACTGGTGGAGCTTGATCTCGGTGGGTATCGGGGTGCGTGGATCGAGGCCGGCCATGACGCTATTGTAGGCCGGTGGCGGGCGACGTGCTTTCCCATGCTTGGCGCGGCGCTCCTCACCGGTGGCTCGAACCCGCGGGCTCCGTGGGATCGAACGAGTTTGCACGC
>JBDTXW010000015.1:0-22234 GCA_040005975.1 Betaproteobacteria bacterium
CGAGCAGACCCCCGAACACGCTTGCCCACAGCCCTGCGTTCTTGGCGATGAGTCCGATCTCCGACATCGTGAAGCCGATGTCCAGGTAGAACGGCGTCGCCAGCGCGGTCGCCATGCTGTCGCCGAGCTTATAGAGAAAAATGAAGCCGAGCACCAGCAGCGCCTGCCGCCAGCCGGCGCGTGTGATGAATTCGTGAAACGGCTCGACGACCGCCTCGCGCAGCGTCCGCGGCGCGGCGCGCGAAAGCGCGGGCTCGGCGATCAGCAGCGTATTAACGATGCCGGGCAGCATGAACAGCGCGGTGATCAAAAACACGCTCTGCCAGGGCAGGCGATCGGCGAGGATCAGCGACAGCGCGCCGGGAACGAGGCTCGAGATCCGGTAAGCCTGCACGTGGATCGCGTTGCCCAGCCCCAGCTCGACTTCGGGCAAGAGCTCGCGGCGATAGGCGTCGAGCACGATGTCTTGCGTCGCGGCAAAAAAGGCCACCGCGGTGGCAAGGTAGGCGATCGTCCACAAATCGCGCTGCGGCTCGAGCGCCCCGAACAACGGAAGCGACGCGATCAGCGCGACCTGCGTCACCAGCATCCAGCCGCGGCGCCGGCCGAGCAGCGGCAGCGCATAGCGGTCGACCAGCGGCGACCAGATGAATTTCCACGTGAAAGGCAGCCCGATCAGCGCGAACAAGCCGATCGCTTTCAGATCGATATGTTCGGTCCGCAACCACGCCGGCAACAGGTTGATCAGGATGTAGAGAGGCAGGCCGGAGCTGAAGCCGGTGAAGATGCAAATCAGCATCCGGCGATTGAACAGCGCTTTCGCCAGCGGCGGCCTCGAGTGACCCATCGCCCGCATTGTAGCGAAGCGCGGCGAGCATAGCCGCGCCGCCGGATTTCAGGCCGCGTCGCCTTGCCGGAAGCGGTAGATCGCCAGCGACCCGAAAAGATTCGGCAGCACCGTCACGCGACGTGCGTCGTGAAGCACCACGCGTTCGAGCACCTGGAAGCGGCGGGCGGCGCAGAACGCATCGAAATCGGCCACCGTGCAGAGATGGATGTTCGGCGTGTCGTACCACTGGTAGGGAAGGTTCGTCGACACCGGCATGCGGCCGCGCAGCACCTGCGCTCGATGCGCCCAGTAACCGAAGTTCGGGAAGGTCACGATCGCTTCGCGGCCCACGCGCAGCATCTCGAGCACGATCTGTTCGGTGTGCCGCATCGCCTGCAAGGTCTGCGACAGGATCACGCTGTCGAACGACCGGCTGTCGAAGCCGGCCAGCCCGCTCTCCAGGTCACTCTGGATCACGTTGACGCCGTTGCCGATCGACGCGAGCACGCCGGCGTCGTCGATTTCAATACCGTAGCCGAATGCGCCGCGCGACGCGTGCAGGTACGCGAGGAGACTCCCGTCGCCGCAGCCCAAGTCGAGCACGCGCGCGTTCGCCGCGATCCAGCCGGCGATCGTCGAGAAGTCGGCGCGGGTGGAATAGCTCACCCGGCGACCGGCTCGTCGGCTCGCGCGAGATACGCTCGCACGATCGCATGATACTGCGGCGTGTCCAGCAGAAAGGCGTCGTGCCCGTGTGGCGCGACGATTTCGGCATAGCAGACGTCGCGCCGGTTGTCGACCAGTGCCTTGACGATCTCTCGGGAGCGCGCTGGCGAAAAACGCCAGTCGGTCGTGAACGCAATCACCAGGAAGCGGCAGCGCGCCGGTGAAAGCGCTTGTGCGAGGTCGCCGCCGCTGGCGGAGGCCGGATCGAAATAGTCGAGCGCCTTGGTGATCCCCAGATAGGTGTTGGCGTCGAAGTAGTCGGCGAACTTCTCGCCCTGGTGGCGCAGGTACGACTCGATCTCGAATTCGGGCGCGAACGAGTAGTTGAGGCCGTCGCGCAGCTGCCGCCCGAAGCGCTCGCCCATTTGCTCGTCGGAAATGTAGGTGATGTGCCCGACCATCCGCGCGACGCGCAAGCCGCGCAGCGGCTTGACCCCGTGATCGTAATAATGCCCGGCGTGGAAGTCGGGATCGGTCATGATCGCCGCGCGCGCGACTTCGTTGAACGCGATGTTCTGCGCCGAGAGGTTCGGCGCCGCCGCGATCACCAGCGCGCGTCCGAGGCGCTGCGGATAGCGTATCGCCCAGGCGAGCGCCTGCATGCCGCCGAGGCTTCCACCCATCACCGCGGCGAAGCGCGCGATGTCCAGCCGGTCGGCCAGCCGCGCCTGCGCGTCGACCCAGTCCTCGACGGTGACGATCGGAAAATCGGCGCCCCAGGGCTTGGCTGTCGCCGGATTGATCGATGCGGGGCCAGTCGACCCGAAGCAGCTGCCCAGGTTGTTGACGCCGACGACGAAAAAGCGGTCGGTGTCGACCGGCTTGCCGGGGCCGACCATGTTGTCCCACCAGCCTTCGCTTTCGTCGTCGGAAGCATGGAGTCCGGCCACGTGGTGCGAGGCGTTCAGCGCGTGACAGACCAGGATCGCGTTCGAGCGCGTGGCGTTGAGCGTGCCGTAGGTCTCGTAGACGAGCTCGAATGCCGGCAGCGACGCGCCCGAGCGCAGCGCGAGCGGCGTGGCGAACGCTGCACGTTGCGGCGTCACCAGACCCACTGAATTCGGCGGTCGAGTCAAGGTAGAAGGCGGCGTTGCCGCCGCGCGGAGAGTTTCCAACCCATAAAAAAAACCCGATCAGCTTGGCGCCAATCGGGTCGGTTCTCCGCCGCCGCTTTAGCCGTATTTGTCAGGGAAACCCTGAACGAGCTTCCCTTGCGCCCGCAAGCTGATCGTCAAATCGGCGCGTGGGTTCTAGTCTAGCGCCGCGCAGGCGAAAGTCAATCATTGAGCTTGTCGAGCAAGGCGGTGACCTTCACCGGCTCCTCGCCGCGCAACAGGCGCGCGACCAGCGGCCGGATCTCGCCCACGTCGGTCATCAGCACGCGCTGCTTAACGGCCAAAAGATGCGCCGGGTGCATCGAAAAGTTTCTCAACCCCATGCCAAGCAGCAGCCGCGTCAGCCGCCATTCACCGGCCATTTCGCCGCAGACGGCGATCGGAATGCCGACCTTCGTCGCCGTCGCGATCGCCATCGCGATCAGCTTGAGCACCGCCGGATGCAACGGATCGTAGAGGTGCGAGACGGCTTCGTCGGCCCGGTCGACGGCCAGCGTGTACTGGATCAGGTCGTTGGTTCCGATCGACAGGAAATCGAGCCGCCGCGCAAAGGGCTCGATCGTCAGCACCGCCGCCGGAATTTCGATCATGCCGCCGACTTCGATCGACGGGTTGAAGGGCACGCTTCGCTCCAGCAAGCCGCCTTTGGCCTGCGCGAGCAGCACCAGCGTCTGATCGATCTCGGCGATCGAGGCGAGCATCGGCAGCAGTATCCGGACGTTGCCGTAGTGCGAAGCGCGCAGGATCGCCCGGAGTTGCGTCAGGAAGAGCCGGGGCTCGGCCAGGCAGAAGCGCACCGCGCGCAGGCCCAGCGCAGGATTCGGCGCGACCCGCGCCAATCCGTCGAGGCCTTCCTTGTGCTTGTCGGCGCCCAGGTCGAACGTGCGGATGACCACCGGCTTGCCGCGCATGCCGGCCGCGACCATCCTATACGCCTCGAACTGCTCGTCCTCCGAAGGCAGACCCTGGCGATTGAGAAACAGGAACTCGCTGCGGAAAAGCCCGATGCCGCCGGCGCCGTTTTCCAGCGCCTGATCGAGGTCCTCGGGCAGTTCGATATTGGCGAACAGCTCGATCTCGGTGCCATCGAGCGTCGTTGCGCGCGTCGTCCTCAGTCGCCTGAGCTTTTTCCGCGCGAGCTCGAGCTCGCCCTGCTTCAGACGGTATTCGGCGAGCACCGAACGGTCGGGATTGACGATGACGACATTCTTGGCGCCGTCGACGATCAAGAGCTCGTGCTCGCGGATCAGGCCACGCGCGTTGTGCGTCGCCACCACGGCGGGCACATTGAGGCTGCGCGCGACGATCGCGGTATGCGAGCTGGCGCCGCCCAGATCGGTCAGGAAGGCGGCAAAATGGTGACTCTTGAACTGGATGACGTCCGCAGGCGACAGATCGTGGGCGACCAGGATCGTCTGGTCCTCCGCGCTGGCGGGACGCACGCCGCCCGGCTTGCCGAGCAGGACCTTGAGCACGCGCTCGACCACCTGCACGACGTCGGCCTTGCGCTCGCGCAGATACGGGTCCTCGATCGACTCGAACTGCTCGACCAGCACGTTCATCTGCTGCGTCAGCGCCCATTCGGCGTTGCAACGCTGCTCGGCGATCATCCGCTTCGGCGCCTCGGAAAGCGTCGGATCGGTGAGGATCATCCAGTGCACGTCGAGGAACGCGCCGAACTCGGCCGGAGCATCGCCTGAGGTCATCGCGCCGTGCAGCGCTTCGAGCTCCTTCTGGACCGCCTTCAGCGCCAGCGTCAGGCGCTCGATCTCGGCCGGGACCTGTTCGGGGCGGATCGCGTAGTGCGCGACTTCGAGCGTCGCGTGCGAGACGAGCTGCGCCCGCCCGATCGCGACGCCGCCCGAGACGCCGATGCCGTGCAGGACAAAGCTCACCGGCGAGGGCGCCGGATCAACGGGCCTCGCCGAACCCGTCGCCGATCAGGCGGACCATCGCGACCATCGCCGCCGCTTCGTCGGGCCCGTTGGTTTCCAGCGTGATCGTGCTGCCCATGCTGGCCGCGAGCATCATCACCGCGATCATGCTCCTCGCGCTCGCGCGCCGTCCGTTCACGACCAGGCAGACGCTGCAGCGAAATTGCGACGCGAGACGCACAATCTGTGCCGCCGCGCGTGCATGAAGACCCAAGCGGTTGGTGATGCCGATGTCGAGAGTTTGCATGATCGAGCCGTCCGTCGCAGTTGAGATGCAAGCCTGCGCGCCGGGCTGCAACCGAGAAGCGCGCTTGATCATTGAGCCTGCGGCGCGGACTTTGGTTCCGCGAATGATGCAACGCGATGTGTCGGCCATCGGCGACGCTTGGCTGCGCGCGCCGTCCTGTCGTCATTGTCCTTCGCCGAAACAATCGCCGATCAGCGCGGTGATTGCGTCGAGCGCCTCGGTCTCGTCGGGTCCGTCGGTCTCGAGCGTGACGCGGGCGCCCTTGCCTGCCGCCAGCATCATCACACCCATGATGCTCTTGGCATTGATCTTGCGTCCGTTGCGCGCGAGCGACACGTCACATTGATATTTCGCCGCCAGCTGCGTCAGCTTGGCCGATGCGCGCGCGTGCAATCCCAGCTTGTTGACGATTTCAATTTCGCGTTGCTGCATAGATCGGGTCCACCTCGACGCGCACGACCCCGTCGCAGCCGCCGCTAATCGCCTTCTTGATCATCGTGTCCATGCCCTTGCCGCGATAAGTGAAGGCGCGCACGAGCATCGGCAGATTGACGCCGGCGATCGCCTCGACGCGGCCCGGCTGCAGCAGCTTGATCGCCAGGTTGCAGGGCGAGGCGCCGTAGATGTCCGAAAAGATCAGTACGCCGTCGCCGCTGTCGAGCGATTTGACGACCTCGCGCGCCCGCGGCAACAGGGCCAGCGGGTCGTCCGCGGCGGCGACGCGCATGCCCTCGAATTGGGACGGGCGGCTGCCGAGCACATGGGTCACCGCGCCGATCAGGCTGTCGCTCAAAGTGCCGTGGGCGACGATGAGGATGCCGATCATGTTGTCTTTCCGCTGGCGGACCGCGCCCTCTGTGTGTCCCGCGGCATTTTTCCTTGGCTCCGGCCGGCCACGCCCTCGCCCGCGTGGGTGGCTTTATCTTAGCATGCGAAGCTCGCGCGGCAAGGCGCGCGCCGACACGGCTTCAGCGCGCGCGGATGCTCTTCTCCAGCGCCTGCGCGAATTCTCCGGCCACGTCGAAGCCGCTCTGCTGGCTGATCTCGACAAAGCCGGTCGGGCTGGTGACGTTGACCTCGGTCAGGTAGGCGCCGATGACGTCCAGCCCGATGACGAAGAGACCCCTGGGTGCGAGGGCGCGTCCCACCGTTTCTGCGATTTCGCGATCACGCGCCGTGAGCGGCCGCACGACACCGCGGCCGCCGGCCGCGAGGTTGCCGCGCGTCTCTCCCGCCTTGGGAATGCGGGCCAGCGCATGGGGCGTGGGCTCGCCGGCGATCACGATGATGCGCTTGTCGCCCTCGGTGATTTCGGGAATGAAGCGCTGTGCCATGACGCTGCGCGCTCCGAAATGCGCCATCGTTTCGATGATCACGTTGCGATTGACGTCGTCGCGTCGCACGCGAAAGATCGACGTTCCGCCCATGCCATCGAGCGGCTTCAGGATCACATCCTCCTGCTCATCGATGAAGCCGGCGATGAGCTCGGGATCGCGCGTCACCAAGGTCGGGACGGTGAACTGCGGAAACTCGGCGATCGCCCATTTTTCGTTATGGTCGCGGATCGCGCGCGGGCCGTTGATCGCGTACGCACCTTCGTGCTCCGCCGCTTCGAGCAGGTACGTCGAGTAGACGTATTCCATGTCGAACGGCGGATCCTTGCGCATGACCACCGCAGCGAACGAAGCCAGTGGCCGTGTTTCGGGCTCCGCGGCCCGAAGCCAATCGTGGTCGTCGGCTGCGACTTCGGCGCGGCGCACGCGCGCCTGTGTCACGCCGCCGCGCCAGAAAAGCTCTTTGGGCTCGGCCAGATAGAGCGCGTGGCCGCGTACCTGCAGGGCACGCATCATCGCGATGCTCGTGTCCTTGTAGGCCTTCAGCGATGCGGGCGGATCGATGATGAATGCGAATTCCATCGGCCAACGCGGCAATTCAAGGGCGCCCATCGTACCGTAAATCAGTCTTCCTAGAGATCGAGCGGTCCCATCGCCCCGGAGATGGCGAGCGCCATGCCACTTAGGCATTTATTTGCCTGTTTGGCCGGATCGGTATGTCGCCTTATGATGCTGAATATCAATCCTTCCCAATACACTAACTCGTTCATAGGCACTATATTGCATATATGGCGAAGACCGTGGCGGCGGCTTGATCACCCTTTCGACCGCGCTGACTGAAGCCTGGCAGCTGATCGCCGCACTCGATCCGCGCCTGGGCGGCATCGTGGGCCTGAGCCTGCGTGTGAGCCTGACCGCGGTCGCCATCGCGAGCGCCGTGGGCCTCCCGCTTGGCGCGCTGATCGCGGTCAGCCGCTTTCCGGCGCGCCGGACGACGATCGTCGTGCTGAACGCATTGATGGGGCTGCCGCCGGTCGTCGTCGGCCTCCTCGTCTACCTGCTGCTTTCACGTGCCGGGCCGCTCGGCGCGATGGGGCTCCTGTTCACCCCGGCGGCGATGGTGATCGCGCAGGCGATCCTGATCACGCCGATCATCGCCGCACTGACGCGCCAGGTCGTCGAGGACTCGTGGCTCGAATACCGCGAGCAGCTTCGTTCGCTCGGCGAAACCCGGCTCGGCGCGGTGACGACCTTGCTCTGGGATCTGCGCTTTTCGCTCGTCACGATCGTCCTCGCCGGCTTCGGGCGGGCGGCGGCCGAAGTCGGCGCGGTGATCATCGTCGGTGGCAACATCGACGGCGTGACGCGCGTGATGACCACGGCCATCGCGCTGGAAACCAGCAAGGGCGACCTGCCGCTCGCGCTTGGGCTTGGCCTCATCCTGGTCACGATCGTGCTTGCGCTAAACGCCGCAGCGTACCTCGTCAAGGAAACCGCTCAGCGGCGCTACGGGTGATGCCGGCGATGGACATGCGTACACCGATGTCGCTGTTGCCGCTGCGCCTGGACGGCGTGACGTTCACCGCCGGCGGGCGCCCGATCATCGACGAAGTCTCGCTGACGATAGAGGCCGGCCCGCGCACGGTGATCGTCGGACCGAACGGCGCGGGCAAGAGCGTGCTGCTCCGCCTGTGCCATGGCCTGCTATTGCCGACGTCTGGCTCGATTGTCTGGAATTCTGCCGAGTTGCCCGCTGCGCCCCGCCGCCAGGCGATGGTCTTCCAGCGTCCGATGCTGTTGCGGCGTTCGGCACTGGCCAACGTCGCCTATGCGCTCGGGGTCGCCGGCGTGCCATTGGGGGCCCGGGGCGGGCGCGCCCGCGAAGCGCTAAGCAAAGTGGGGCTGGCGTCGCACGCCGCGCGACCGGCGCGGGTGCTCTCCGGCGGCGAGCAGCAGCGCCTCGCGCTGGCGCGCGCCTGGGCGCTGCAGCCCGAGATCATTTTTCTCGATGAGCCCACGGCAAGTCTCGATCCGGGTGCGACGCAGGAAGTCGAAAAGGTGATCGGCGCGATGGTCGCTGCCGGCACCAAGATCGTGCTGGTCACGCACAACCTGGGACAGGCGCGTCGGCTGGGCGATGAGATCCTGTTCCTGCATCAGGGACGCCTGGTCGAGCGCGCGCCGGCGGAGCGCTTTTTCCGGCAGCCGGCGTCCGCCGAAGCAAAACAATTCCTCGAAGGAGAATTGCCATGGTAGTGACACGTCGCGTTTGCTTGTTCGTCCTGCTGGCGCTTGCCGCATTCGGGACGAGCGCCCAGGAACGCTTCATTACGGTGGCGTCGACGACGTCGACCGAGCAGTCCGGACTGTTCGGCTACCTGATTCCGATCTTCGAAGCTAAGGCCGGCATCAAAGTCCACGTCGTGGCACTCGGTACCGGGCAGGCCCTCGACGTCGCGCGCCGAGGTGACGCCGATGTCGTGTTCGTACACGCGCGGGCCGCGGAAGAGAAATTCCTCGCCGAGGGTGAAGGCATCAAGCGCTTTCCGGTGATGTACAACGACTTTGTGCTGATCGGCCCGAAGAGCGATCCGGCGAAAATCGGCGGGGGCAAGGACATCGTGGTCGCGCTGACCAAGCTCGAGGCCGCGCGCGCGCCGTTCGTGTCGCGCGGCGATCGAAGCGGCACGCACATGGCCGAGCTAGAGCTGTGGAAAGTCGCGGGCATCGATCTGGACAAGAGCAAGGGGCCCTGGTATCGCGATGTCGGCCAGGGGATGGGTCCGGCGCTCAATACCGCGTCGTCGATGAACGCATACATCCTCGCCGACCGCGGCACGTGGCTCGCCTTCAAGAATCGCGGCGACCTGACGATCCTCGTCAAAGGCGACAAGCGTCTGTTCAACCAGTACGGCGTGATGCTGGTTAATCCCGTCAAGCACCCGAACGTCAAGAAAGCTCTGGGTCAGCAGTTCATCGACTGGCTGATCTCGCCCGAGGGGCAGCAAGCCATCGGAGCCTACAAAATCGGCGGCGAGCAGCTATTTCATCCGAACGCCGGCGATGCTGACGCATAGCCGCAGCCTGCGGCGGCCGACCGACGTTGCCAGGCGTTATATACGGCGATATATTACCCGGCCCGGATTACCGACGAGATTCCTTGACCAAAGTCTGCAAAACGCTGGCGGCCGCGCTCGCTGTGCTAATGCTGCCGCTCGCCGCCGGCGCGCATGCTGCGGATCTCACCGTGTTTGCCGCGGCCAGCCTCAAGGAGGCCATGGACGGGCAGGTTGCCCGCTTCGAAGCCGATACCGGCAGCCATGTCGCCGTCGCCTATGCTGCGAGCAATGCGCTGGCGCGACAGATCGAAGCCGGGGCTCCAGCCGATATTTTCATTTCTGCTGACATCGACTGGATAGACTATCTCGATCAGCGAAGCCTTCTTCGCCCGGGCACGCGCATCAATCTGCTGCGCAACCGGCTGGTGTTGATCGCGCCCGCGGATTCTCGTTCCTCGCTTCGCATAGCGCCAGGTTTCGACCTTGCTGCCGCGCTTACGGACGGCAGACTGGCGATGGCCAATTCCGGCAGCGTCCCGGCCGGGAAGTACGGCCGCGATGCCCTGACGTCGCTTGGTGTGTGGACGGGCATCGAACCTCACATAGCGCGCGCGGAAAACGTGCGCGCCGCCCTGGTGCTGGTGTCCCGCGCGGAGGCGCCGTTCGGCATCGTCTACGCGACCGATGCCCTGGCGGAACCCAGGGTGCGTGTCGTCGATACGTTTCCCGAGAATACGCACGCACCGATCGTTTACCCAGTGGCGATCGTCGCATCGAGCCGCTCGCCCGACGCGCAACGCTTCGTCGATAGCCTGGTTTCGCCTGCGGCGCGAGAAATCTGGGTGGCGCACGGGTTTACGATGGCGAATTAGCAGCCAGCATGCCGAGCGCCACCGAATTCGGCATCGTCGTATTGAGCCTGAAGGTGGCGTTGGTCGGCGTTGCCTGCAGCCTACCAATCGCCATCTTTTTCGCCTATGTGCTTGCTCGCGGCGACTTTCCTGGCAAGACGCTGCTCGATGCGATCGTTCATCTGCCGCTGGTTCTCCCGCCAGTCGTCGTCGGCTTCGGCTTGCTGCTGCTGTTCGGCCGCCGCGGAGTGCTCGGCGCGTGGCTCGCCGACTGGTTCGGCATCGTGTTCGCGTTTCGCTGGACGGGTGCGGCGCTGGCAGCGGCGATCATGGGATTTCCGCTGATGGTCCGCGCGATCCGCCTGTCGATCGCCGCGATCGACCGCCGACTCGAAACAGTTGCGCGCACGCTGGGCGGCTCGCGTGCGTGGGTATTCTTGTCGATCACCTTGCCGCTGGCGCTGCCTGGCATCGCCACTGGCGCACTGCTCTCATTCGCGCGGAGCCTGGGCGAGTTCGGCGCGACAATCACTTTCGTGTCCAACATCCCCGGCGAGACCGAAACGCTGCCGCTCGCGATCTACGCATTCGTGCAGACGCCGGGAGGCGACGCGCAGGCGCTCCGTCTATCGCTGATCGCCGTGGTCCTGTCGATCGCCGCCCTGATCGCTTCGGAATGGCTGACGCGACGATCGCGAAAATGGACGGACACCGATGATCGACGTTGACATCGAGCAGCGTCTGGGTGCGTTCGAGCTTGCGGTCGCGTTTCGCGCCGAGGCGCCGATCGTGGGCCTCTTCGGGCGCTCCGGTTCGGGCAAGACCAGCGTCGTCAACGCGCTCGCCGGCACGAGTCGCCCGCATCGCGGACGCATCGTCATCAACGGAGAAACCCTGTTCGACAGTGCGCGCGGCATCGACCTGCCGCCCGAAAGGAGACGCCTCGGCTACGTGTTCCAGGACGGCCTGCTGTTCCCGCATCTCGACGTCGAAGCCAACCTGCTGTACGGATTGCATCGCGCGCCCGCCGCAGCGCGCGTCATCGAACCCGCGCACGTGGTCGAGCTGCTCGGGCTCAGGTCGCTGCTGCGTCGCTTGCCCAACAATCTCTCCGGCGGCGAAAAGCAGCGCGTAGCGATCGGCCGGGCGCTGCTCGCGCAGCCGCGGCTGCTATTGATGGACGAGCCGCTCGCCTCGCTCGACGTGCCGCGCCAGAACGAAGTGCTGCGCTACATCGAGCAGTTGCGCGACGACCTGCACATTCCGATCGTCTATGTGAGCCATGCCGTCGGCGAGATCACACGACTGGCCGACACCGTCGTACTGCTGGCCGAGGGCAAGGCGCTCGCATCCGGGCCGGTCGACGAGGTGATGGGACGGCCCGATCTGCGCCCGCACACCGGGCGGTACGAATCGGGTTCGGTGCTGGAGACCGTCGTCGCTGCGCACGATCTCAACTTTGGCCTGACGACGCTGCGCTTCGACGGCGGCGAGCTCGTCGTGCCCAACGTCGAGGCGCTGGTCGGCGAGCGCGTGCGCGTCCGGATCCGCGCCCGCGACGTCGCGCTGGCGATTGCGCGTCCTGCAGGCCTGAGCGTGCTCAACATCCTGCCGGCAGCAATAGTCGCGATATCGGCCGAAGAAGGCCCGATTGCCGAAGTGCAGGTGCGGGTCGGCCGGCTGCCGCTACTGGCTCGTATTACGCGCCGCTCGGTGCAGGAGCTCGAGCTGCGTGAAGGCCGGCAAGTCTATGCGCTGGTCAAGGCGGTATCGCTCGACCGGCGCAGCGTCGGCTACGCCTAGCCCGCGAGCTTTCGCGTCAATGCACGGATGTCGGCGGCTCCGACGCGTGCAGCGCGGCGCTCGATACGGCGGTAGCGCTCGATAACTTCAGTGCCCAGCTTGGTCAGCCGCGCGCCGCCGCCGCGTTTCCCCCCGGCCTCGGCCTCGACGACCGGCGTGCGGAAGCAGCGATTCATCGTGTCGACGAGAAGCCAAGCGCGGCGGTATGACATGCCGAGCGAGCGCGCGGCGGCGGTGATCGATCCGGTAGCGTCGATCGCTTCGAGAAGATCGATCTTGCCCGGCCCGACCGCAATGTCGTCGCCTCGGCTGATGCGGAAGCGGAACTGGATACGGGGTCTCATTCGGAGCTTCCGCGACTAGCGGGGCCCGGCGGCACGTCACTCCACCGTCACCGACTTCGCCAGATTCCGCGGCTTGTCGACGTCGGTGCCGCGCATCACGGCCGTGTGGTAGGCCAGAAGCTGCAGAGGGATCGTGTGCACGATCGGCGAGAGCAGTCCCGCATGCTCGGGCAGGCGCAGCACATGCACGCCGTCACTCGTCGGGATCTGGCTTTCGGCATCGGCGACCACGTAGAGCTCGCCGCCGCGGGCGCGCACTTCCTGCAGGTTCGACTTGAGCTTTTCCAGGAGCGCGTCGTTGGGCGCGATCGCCACGACCGGCATGTTGGCATCGACCAGCGCCAGCGGGCCGTGCTTGAGCTCGCCGGCTGGATACGCTTCGCCGTGGATATAGGAAATTTCCTTTAGCTTCAGCGCGCCTTCCAGCGCGATCGGGTAGTGCAGGCCGCGCCCGAGAAAGAGCGCGTTTTCCTTTTTCGCGAAGCGTTCCGCCCAGGCGATGATCGAGGGCTCGAGCGCAAGCACCGCCTGGATCGCGGCCGGCAAGTGCCGCAAGGCCTGCAGCCAGCGCGCTTCCTGCGCAGCATCCAGCCGTCCGCGTTGCTTGGCCAACGTCAGCGTCAGCAGGAACAGTGCCGTCAGTTGCGTGGTGAATGCCTTGGTCGAGGCGACGCCGATCTCGACGCCGGCGCGCGTCAGGTAGGTGAGCGCCGTCTGCCGGACCATCGAGCTGGTCGGCACGTTGCATATCCCCAGCGTGTGGCGATGGCCGAGCGCTTTGGCGTGCTTCAACGCCGACAAAGTATCGGCCGTTTCACCCGATTGAGAGATGACGACCACCAGCGCATTGGGGTTCGCAACGCTGTCGCGGTAGCGATATTCGCTGGCGATCTCGGCCTGCGCCGGTATGCCGGCGACCGCTTCCAGCCACAGCCGCGCGACCATGCCCGAGTAATAGCTGGTGCCGCACGCAAGCACGCGCACTTCGTTGACGCCCTCCAGGATTTCGGCCGCGGCGGCGCCGAAAAGCTCCGGCCCGATCCCGCCGACGCTTTCCAGCGTGTCGGCGATCGCCCGCGGCTGCTCGAATATTTCCTTTTGCATGAAATGGCTGTACGGGCCCAGCTCCACCGCGTCGCCCGACGCCTTGACCGTCACCACCTCGCGCGAAACGCGCGCGCCGCTGCCATCGTAGATCGCATAGCCATCGCGGCCGATGTCGGCGATGTCGCCTTCCTCGAGATAGACGACGCGGCGGGTGACCGGCGACAGCGCACTCGCGTCCGAGGCGAGGAAATGGTCGCGCTCGCCTACGCCGACCAGCAGCGGACTGCCGGCGCGCGCCCCGACGACGCGGCCCGGCTCGCGCGTGGTCATCGCCGCAATCGCGTAGGCGCCGTGGAACTCGGCGACCGCCCGGCTCACGGCGGCGAGCAAGTCGCCGTCATAGTGCGCGTGGATCAGGTGCGCGATGACCTCGGTGTCGGTCTGCGTGACGAACGCGTATCCCTGCTGCTGCAGCCGTTCGCGCAGCGTCTCGAAGTTCTCGATGATGCCGTTGTGGACAACCGCGATCTCGCCGCTGCTGACGTGCGGGTGCGCGTTGGCCGAGGTGGGCGCGCCGTGCGTCGCCCAGCGCGTATGCGAGATGCCGGTACTGCCCGTGATCCGCGTCGCGCTCGCCTGTGCCGCCAGGTCGGCCACACGCGCCGTGCTGACCAGCCTGTGCAATCCGCCGTTGATTACCGCGAGTCCGCTCGAATCGTATCCGCGGTATTCGAGCCGGCGTATACCCTCGATCAGGATCGGGACGACGTTTTCGCGCGCGACCGCGCCGACGATGCCGCACATGGCGCTAGGCCTTGTCCTTCTTGCGCGGCCGCTGGTAGCCCGCCGTGCTCGTCTGCGTTTTCTGGTTGAGCGCGAGGACGCCGGCCTCGACGTCGCGCCATACGGTCGTTCCCGCGCCGATCGTGGCGCCGCGCCCGACCGTCACCGGCGCCACGAGCTGCGTATCGGACCCGATGTGAACGTCGTCCTCGATCACCGTCTGATGCTTGTTCGCCCCGTCGTAGTTGCAGGTGATCGTGCCGGCGCCGATGTTGACGTCGCGACCGACGGTCGCGTCGCCGACGTACGCCAGGTGGTTCGCCTTGCTGCGCTCGCCGATGACGCTTGCCTTCACTTCGACGAAGTTGCCGACGTGGACCTCGTCCGCCAGCCTCGTGCCCGGCCGGATGCGTGCGTACGGCCCGATGCGGCAGCGCGCTCCGATGTCGGCGCCATCGATGTGCGTATACGGCGCAATCGCCGTCGCTGCACCGACCTTCACGTCCTTGAGGATGCTGTGCGCGCCGATGCTGACCGCATCCCCGAGGGCGACGTCGCCCTCGAAAATGCAGTCGATGTCGATCGTCACGTCGCGGCCGCAGTCGAGCGTACCGCGCACATCGATGCGTGCCGGATCGGCCAACGTCACGCCGGCATCGAGCAGGAGGTCGGCCTGCGCGCGCTGGTAGATCCGCTCGAGCTGCGCCAGATCGCGCTTGCTGTTGATGCCCAACACTTCTTCCGCGCTCGCCGGATGTGTCGTCTCGACCGGCACCCCATCGGCGACGGCCAGCGCGATCACGTCGGTCAGATAATATTCGCGGCCGGCATTGCGATCGCCGATGCGCGGCAGCCAGCGCGCGAACGCGGCCGTCGGCGCTGCCATGATGCCGGTGTTGATCTCGCGGATGGCCCGCTGCTCGGGTGTGGCGTCCTTGTGCTCGACGATTGCCGCGACTCGCCCGTCGGCGCCGCGGACGATGCGTCCGTACCCGCTCGGATCGTCGAGCTCGACCGTCAGCAACGAAAGAATGCCTTCCTGCGCGCGATCGGCGACTCGACGCAGCGTCTCGGGCCGCGCCAGCGGATCGGCGCCGAAGAGCACCAGCGTGACACCGTCGGGGCCAAGGCCTGCCAGCGCGCATTTGAGCGCATCGCCGGTACCGCGCGGGGGATCCTGCCGTGCCCAGACGAGATCGGCGTCCGGAAAGCGTTCGCGCACCGCACCGTCGCCGTTGACAACGCAGATCGCGCGCGGCTCGAGTCTGCGCGCCGTGGCGAGCACATGCGAGAGCAACGGCCGGCCGCCGAGCGGCTGCAGCACCTTGGGCAGCGCCGAGCGCATGCGTTTGCCCTGTCCGGCCGCGAGAATGGCGATTTGCAGCGACGATTGCATCAGGTGCGAATTATCGCATTTTTGCGTGGTGCTGCCCTGCACGGCGACGGGCCGCCGCGATTGGCGCAGTACACGTTGTTCTATGCGAAAATGCCCAGCAGAGCCGCGGCATCCGGTGCGGCCGCCCCCAGGAGGAGAGTTCCATGTTCGAACGCATACTGCCGGCCGCGCTCGCCTTCGGCCTCGTTGTCTTTCTGCCTGCCGCCAACGCTGCCGACGCCTGCAAGAACCGGGGCGAACTCGATGCGATGTACTGCGACAACAACAGCGACATGGTCGCCGATGCGCCGACCGATGCCGCCAAGTGGAAGAATCCGTCGACGATCGTATTCACCTATACGCCGGTCGAGGATCCCGCGGTGTACGAGAACATATTCAAGCCGTTCACTACAGCGCTCGGAAAATGCCTCGACAAGAAAGTCGTCTTCTATCAGGTGCAATCGAACGCCGCGGAAATCGAGGCGATGCGGTCGGGTCGCCTGCACGTCGCCGGGTTCTCGACCGGGCCGACGGCGTTCGCGGTCAACCTCGCCGGCGCCGTGCCTTTCGCGGTGAAAGGGACGGCCAGGGAATTTCAGGGCTACAACCTGATCGTCATCGTCAAGGCCAATTCACCGTATCAGAAGCTCTCCGACCTGAAGGGCAAGAAGGTCGCGCACACGTCGCCTTCGTCGAACTCGGGGCATCTGGCGCCGCTCGCGCTGTTCCCGGGCGAGGGGCTCGTTCCGGACAAGGACTACAAGATCATCTTCTCGGGCAAGCACGACCAGTCGGTGATGGGTGTGAACTCGGGCGACTACGACGCGGGCGCGGTTGCCTCCGACGTGTTCCACCGGATGGCGGAGCGCGGCCAGGTCAAGGAGAGCGACTTCCGCGTCATCTACCGCAGCCAGAAATTTCCGACCTCGTCGTTCGCCTACGCGCATGACCTCAATCCCAAGCTGGTCGACAAGATGCTGAGCTGCTTCTACGACTATCGCTTCCCGCCCGAAATGCAAAAAGCCTTCGATGGCGCAGATCGCTTCTTCCCGATCAATTACAAGACCAGCTGGCAGGTGGTGCGCGACGTGGCCAAGGGCTCGGGCGGAGGGTTCGACAAGGCCACCTACGACAAGGAAACCGCGCGCGAGGCGGCAGAAGCGGCGAAGAAGAAGTGACGCGCGTCCGAGCGCCGGGCGCGAAGCCTCGCGGCGATCAGGAGACGGCGCGTCATCCCGGGCGAGCGAAGGCGCGCCGGGGTGACGGTGCGGTGACGGTGTAAATCGACGCTCGTGCTTTCGATACGAGGCCTTTCCAAATCGTATGTCGCCGGCAAGCCGGTCCTGCTCGACATCGACCTCGACATCGCCGCGCGCGGCATTACCGCGATCATCGGCGCTTCGGGCACCGGCAAGAGCACGCTGATCCGATGCATCAACCGGCTGGTCGAGCCGACGTCCGGCGCGATCGAGTTCGAAGGCCGCGACCTGGTCAGGCTGTCGCGCGCTTCGCTGCGGCACGCGCGGCGGCACATCGGCATGGTGTTCCAGGAATACAACCTGGTCGAGCGCCTGACGGTGATGGAAAACCTGCTGTCGGGCCGCCTGGGCTACGTGTCGGCGTGGCGCGCCTGGCGGCGAAAATTTCCGCCGGCCGATATCGCGCGCTCATTCGACCTGCTCGACATCGTGGGACTGACCGGTTTCGCCAATCAGCGCGCCGACTCCCTTTCGGGCGGGCAGCGCCAGCGCGTCGGCATCGCGCGCGCCGTGATGCAGCAACCGTCGCTGCTGCTCGCCGACGAGCCGACGTCGTCGCTCGATCCGAAGACCTCGGTGGAGATCATGCAGCTCCTGACCGGCATCGCGCGCGAGCGCGGCATCCCGGTCATCATCAACATGCACGACGTCGAGCTGGCGAAGCGCTTTTCCGACCGGATTATCGGCATGGCCGGCGGCAAGGTCGTCTTCGACGGCCCCCCGGACAAGCTTAGCGACGGCATGCTGAAGTCGATCTATGGCGGCGAAGACTGGCTGCACTGACCGGCCGTCGCAACGATGGCCCTGCCCGCGATGAGCACGGTCTCCGCGCGCCGTGATCCTTTCCCGGCCGACTGGTGGGCGCGCGCCGGTTGGCTGCTGCTCGTCGCCTACCTCGTCTATGCGGCCGCGCAGATGGACGTGTCGTGGGACCGGGTCGCGTCCGGGCTGCACAACGCACGGCACTTTTTCGAGCGGCTGTTTCCGCCGAACTTCAGCCGCTGGGACCTGCTGGTCAAGGGCTTGCGCGAGAGCCTCGAGATCGCCGTACTGGCCTCCGCGCTGGGTATCGCGCTGTCGCTGCCGATCGGGCTCGCCGCGTCGCGCAACCTGGTGCCGGCGTGGGTAAGCTGGCCCGCGCGGCTCGTGATCGTCGCGGCCCGCTCGTTCCATCCGGTCATCGTCGCCATCCTGTTCGTCAAGGCCGTCGGCTTCGGCGCACTGGCCGGTATCCTGGCACTTTCGGTCGCGTCGGTCGGCTTCACCGCCAAACTCTTCGCCGAAGCGATCGAGGAAATCTCGTTGAAGCAGGTCGAGGCGGTGCGCGCGACCGGTGCGCCCTTCGGCAGCGTCATCGGCATCGGTGTGCTGCCTCAGGTGTTTGCCCGCTTCATCGGGTTTGCCACCTACCAGCTCGATTCCAACCTGCGCAACTCGACGATGGTCGGCATCGTCGGCGCCGGCGGTATCGGGGGAACGCTGTTTGCCGCATTTCAGCGCTTCGATTACGACTTTGTCTGCGCGATCCTGATCTCGATCATCGCCCTGATCATGGCAGGCGAAGTGCTCGCGACAGGCGTGCGCGCGATATTCATCGACGGGGCATCGATCGGCGACTTGCTGCACCGCCGCCCGGGTGCGGCGAGCACGCGGCGCGAGCGGCTACCCCAGGATGACTGAGAACGGCATGGCCGAGCTCGCTACGGACCGCATTTGGCGGCGATTCACGCCGGCGCAGAGGCTCGCCCGCTTCACCGTCTACCTCGTCATCGTCGCAGCCATCGTTGCATCGATCCGCACGGTCGAGGTGATCCCGGAGTTTCTTGCCGACGCTCCCGAGCAGGTGGGCGATCTGCTGACCCGGATGTGGCCGCCGGATACCGCCTACTATCCGCGGGGCGTGCACGCGGCACTGATGGAGACGATACACATCGCCTCGCTCGGTACGCTGCTCGCCGTGCTGCTCGCCCTCCCGGTGGGACTCTTGGCGGCGCACAACATCTGCCCGTATCTGCCGCTGAACCTCGCCGCCAAGCTGATCCTGGTGTCGTCGCGCTCGGTCAATTCGCTGGTGTGGGCACTGCTGTTCGTCGGCATCTTCGGCCCCGGTGCGCTGGCCGGTACGCTGGCGATTGCCTTTCGCTCGATCGGCTTCGTCGGGAAGCTGTTGGCGGAGGCGCTCGAGGATACGCAAAGCGGCCCGATCGAGGCGCTGGCCGCGGCGGGCGCGCCACGGGCGTCGCTCCTCGCTTTCGGCTATTGGCCGCAGATCAAGCCGGCATTCTGGTCGATCGCGCTGTTCCGGTGGGATATCAACGTACGCGAATCGGCCGTGCTCGGGCTGGTCGGTGCGGGCGGCATCGGCATGGCGCTCGATTCGGCGCTGAACCTCTTCCAGTGGAACCGCGTGGCAGTCATCCTGTTTGCGATCTTCGCCGTCGTGATCGTCGCGGAGCTTGTCGTCACCGCGGTGCGCAAACGCATGATCCAGCCGCAATGACGATCATCGCGGTGTTCAATCAGAAGGGCGGCGTCGGCAAGACGACGACTGCGCTCAACCTGGTGGCCGGCCTCGCGCAGCGCAAGCATCGGCCCCTCGCCATCGATCTCGACCCGCAGGCGCATCTGTCCGGCATCTTCGGCGTGCGTCCCCGGCTCGCCGATGACTCGGTGTACGCTTTTTTCGTCCGGCAGCGGCCGCTTGCGGACATCACCGAGATCGCTCCGAGTGGCGTCATGGTATGCCCGGGCCACCTCGAGCTGTCGAAGCTCGACACGCTGCTGGGCAAGGGGCTCAACGTCGTGATGCGGCTGCGCACCGCGTTGCGGGCGCCGGGCGTCGCCCCCGGCCCGGTCGTCATCGACTGCTGCCCGTTGCTGGGCGTGCTCTCGCTGAACGCGATTTTCGCTTGCGACCTGGTGGTCGTCCCGGTCTCGGCCGATTACCTGGCGCTGCAGGGCGCACAGCAGGTCGAACGCGCGCTAAACGCGCTGGAGCCGGTGTTCAAGACGCGTCTGCCGCGACGCTATCTGCTGACTCGATTCGACGCGCGCCGCAAGATGAGTTCGGAAGTGGCCGACTTGATGGCGATGGCGTTCCGGTCCGAAGAGATCTGCGCCACCCGGATCGCCGAAAACGTGAGCCTCGCGGAGAGTCCGGCGCACCAGCTCGATGTATTCCGGTACGCGCCGGCCAGCGCCGGGGCGCGCGACTACAAGGCTCTGGTTGACGAGCTAGTGGCTGCCGGACTTGCGTAGCATCGAGCGGGCGATCGTCGGCACGCCCATTGCGACGTCGTTGTTGCTTATGATGCTGATCACGCCTGCGATGTCCATCGGATCGCTGCTCCGGACCGATTCGCTGTTGCAGCTGACGACCTGGCAGTGGTGGTACATCTGCCGCAGTCGGCGCTCCGCGTCCTCCCGGTTCGCCGCCATGATGCAGATGTTGTCGACGCGCTGGCCGCTGCGCGTGCGAATGTTGAAGCCATAACGCGTCATCGCTTCCTCCCTGCCGAGCCGCAGCGCGTTCTTCCGGGCGCCGCCCTTAGCGCCGCGGGACCCCGCGCGTCCGGGGTTGCCATCATACGCTCGACTTGGGATGCAATTATCGTACCTGAGAGGAAGCGTGTGCCGTACAAATGAGGCTGCTCGCGGCTGTCCGCTGCGCGGGTCAAGTAGACTGTCGGGATACGCCTCGGGCTGAATTGCAGATAACCGTGAGTGACTACTCACACCCGAAATCAGCGGCGTCCTCGCGCTGAAGTTTGTGCACTACGTCTTTACGAACGGGCCTGCCGTCTGCCGTCATTAACGTCAGGGTTGCGTACGTTGAAGCGTCCGGCCGGCCAGTGCACAATCGCGTCCACCTTCCCAGTCGGAGAAGTCCCTTGTTCTGCGCCCAATGCGGTCAGCTCGTCGCCGCAGGGATGAATTTCTGCCCACAGTGCGGCGCCCCGGTCGTTATCGCGACACCTGCCGCCGCGTCTGCGGCAGGCGAGGACAATAGCGCCTCTTCGCCGGGCCCCAACGGCGGCCTCGCTGTGGCGACCGACGGCGGCGCGCCCGCCGTCGGCCTGGTCGCACGCGTCAGGGGAATCTTACTTTCGCCTTCTGCCGAGTGGCCCGTCATCGCCGCCGAGCCGTCTTCCGCCAGCACGATCTATCTGCGCTTTGTGGTACCGCTAGCCGCTATAGGCGTGATCGCCTGGTTTATCGGCCGCACGACCATCGGCGTCGATGTCCCGCTGCTTGGCCAGGTACGCACGGATGCGGTCGCCGGCATCGGAGCGGCGGTCCTGGGTTATCTGCTCTCGCTCGTCAGCGTGTTCGTGGTCGCGTGGTTGGTCAACCTGCTGGCGCCGAGGTTCGGCGGCCAACGCAACTCGCTCCGGGCGCTCAAAGTAACCGCGTATAGCTTCACGCCAGCTTGGGTCGCCGGAGTCCTGTACCTTCTGCCGGCGCTGGATGTCCTCGCGCTGGTGGCCGGGCTCTACGGCTTGTACCTGCTCTACGTCGGATTGCCAGTGCTGATGCGTTGCCCGGACGACAAGGCGCCCGGCTATACGATCGCGCCGGCACTTTGCGCAATTGTGCTCGCGTTCGTCGGCATCTTCGCCGCCAAGGCCGACACCGACAAGACACGCATCAGCGAAGGGTCGTCGAAGTTGCAGCAACGGAGTCAACAAGCGGGAAGCGGAGCATTCACGCTTCCCGCGACCGATGCCGACATGACGGCCGCCCTCAGCGCCGTCGGCACAATCGTCTCCGCCGGCAAGGACATCCAGGCGGTCGACTTCCGCAAGCTCAGGGACATGCTGCCCGAAACGCTGGCCGGGATGAAACGCACCGACGCGACTGCACAAAGCGGCGAGGCGATGGGCATCAAGGGATCGAGCGCGACCGCGCGCTATACCGACGGCGCCGGTGCATCGATGAACGTCGATATCGCCGACATGGGGTCGCTGTCGGGCCTGGCGGGCTTGGCATCCCGCTTCGATCCCAGCATGGAAAAGGAGACCGAGACCGGCTACGAGCGAACCAGCAAGATAAGTGGCCAGATCGTTCACGAGCGCTATGACCGCCGCGCGAAAAGCGGCGAGATCAGCATCATTCTCGCGGAGCGCTTCAATGTCGCTGTGCGCGGCAACGGCGTCGACGCGGCGGCGCTGCAGAGCGCGATCAAGCAAATCGACCTGGCGGGGATCGTCGCGTTGGCGAAATAGACGGCGAGCAATCGGATTCTCGGGCGCCCGAGCCGACGCGCGCGGAGGTGTCCTGCGCCCTCGGTATCGCGCGCCCGAAGCGCGTTGGTCACCGCGCCGCGAGCAAGTAGTCGACGAGTTCGGCAAAGCCGGCGCCCGACTCGCGCTCCGTGACAAACACCGGCAAGTTCGCCAAGCGACCGGCAAACTTCCGAACGTTGGCCACACCCACCGCGTACGGGAAATACTCGAACATCGCCGCGTCGTTTGGTGAATCGCCGATGAAGATGAAACGATCGCGCTCGGCATCGAGATCGACGCCGA
>JBDTXW010000016.1:0-21964 GCA_040005975.1 Betaproteobacteria bacterium
TGTACGGCAGGGAAGTCGAGTTGACCCGGGCGCACATGGTGTATTGCCTTTTCCGGCACGCGACCAGCCAGCTGGCGCGCGACGCTGTCGTACGAGCCGGCGAACGATTGGTGATCCGGCAGATGTCAGGTGGCGCGCTGAGAAGTGTCTTGAGTAGCGTCGGCATGTCGGTAACTCAGCGCGTCGCGGGTACGGCGGCAAGCCGTTGGCTGCCTGTATTCGGCGCAGCGGCAGTCGCCGGCTACGCCTATTACGACACGCTGCAGGTTGCCAAAACCGCGATTGCCCTGCTCGAGACGCCTCAGCTGACAACGCCCGCTTGAGGCGGGAGCGCGCCGGACGCTGAACCGTCGCGACGACGACGGGGGCCGGCGTCAACGCTGGAATGCGCGGCCCAGCACCTTGCCAATGTCTTCAACGACCGCGCCGACGGCACCGCCGGCCGTCTGCATCGCGCCCGATGTTCGGCCCAGCGCGATCTCACAGGGACTGCCGCTCGCTCGCGACAGCAACGACTCGCCGACGATCGACAAGCCGCCGGTATAAGCAGCGGCGCCGATGCGCGCGATCGTGGAAGCGGTGGCCACCGAATCGATGGCCACTGCGGGCGAAGCGAACGGGCCGCGAAAACGCACGAGGTCGACAACCTGCGGGATGTCCAGCGGGACGCCCTGCCGTACCCGCGGCCGGATCGCGAGGTCCAGCGTCTGCGTGCGGAAGTCGAGCTTGCCGCTGGCCGTCGCCCCGAATTTCTTGGTTTCGAAGGCGATGCTGCGCTCGACTTCGGCGACGCCGTTGTGCAAAGGCAGCCGAATCACCGCGCACTGCAGCTCGGTCGACGGATCGACATTGCGAAACGGATTGACCGCATCCACCAGTCGATTGAGCGGCGAGTCGAGGTCGATCCGGGTGTTGGGCAAGGTCGCCGGGCCGACCAGCGCGGTCACGGTGCCGCTCATCGTGCTCGCCCATTGCCGCGGTGTACCGCCGGTGGCGCCGATGTCGATCCGGACATCGGTCTTGCCGCCGCGCACCTCGCGTTTGGCGCCCACCGCCGCGAGCAGTGCGCCCAGGTCCATCCCCTTCATCTGCGCGTGCAGCACCAATGTGGGCGCCGATCCGTGCGCGGCGTCGAGCGAAAGGTTGGCGGTGCCTGCGCCGCCGAATACCGTTCCTTGCAGCAAGGGTACATCGAGTCGTCCGTCATGCAGCTTGATTTCAAGCAGCAGATCGTCGAGGCGGCTCCCGCCGGGCAGCGCCAGCGCTCCGATGCTGATCTCGCCATCGGCGTCGAGGCCCCGGAGCAGCGCGATCGGAACCGGCTCATCGCTTATGTGATGCGTTGCCAATGCCTCGTGCGCGGCGGCGACCGCCCTCGCCGCGGGTCCGGTGCGCGGAAGATCGGCAAGCGCGAAAGTTGCCGCCGCGAACCGGAATGTCACCTTGTTGCGCGGTGCCTGCTGCACGATCGCCGCCTGGCCGGTCAACGTGCTCGCACCCGTGTTCACCGTCATCGCATCGAGGCCGATCCTGGCGCCGTCGATGCTCATCCGGGTGGTGACCGACGCCTTCTGCCCGTTGACCTCGCCCTGCAGTGTCACCGGGTACGGCCAGCGGCGCTGCAGTAGCGCGTCCAGCGGCCCCAAGTCGCCCTCGACCGACACGGCGATGTCGTCCACCTTGCCGCGAAATTGCGCGCTGATCGGCGATTGCGCGTCGCGCGCGTGCAACGACAGCGTGTCGATCGCGATGTTGGTCACCTTGCCGGTGCCGCCATCGCGATAGGTCACCGTGCCGTTGCTGATCGCGAGATCGCCGAAGGCAAAGCCGCCCGGCGAACGCGCCGTCCCCGCGGCGGAGCCCGGCGCACCGCCGAACTGCCAGTTGCCGTTGCCCTTGCCGTCGGTCTCCAGCGCTATCGTCGGCTCGATCAGCGCGAACCGGACAATGTCGACTTGGCGCCTGAGCAGTGGCAGCAGTGCCACCTGCGCCTCGATACGCTTGGCCGTCAACATTTGCGGCGACGTGCCCCAGGCGGCATTGCCCAGCGCGACGTCTTCGATCACCAACTTCGGCTCGAGCGAAAGTTTGAGCTCGGCACCGCCCCGGATCGTGAGCTCGCGGCCGGTGGCATCGCGGACGTGCTGCTGAATCGGGTCGATCAGGTCCTTGGCGTCGAATTTTCGCAGCGTAATCCCGGCCGCGATGATCACCAGAAGCAGCAGCCCGCCGAAACCCGCAAGCATTCGCCAGAAAAGACGCATGCGCCGATTGTAGCGCGCCTTCGCCCGCTACAGGCGTCGCCGCGGCCCGACAAAACGCGGGGACAGGCGCTAACGCAGCGTCGAGTTGAATTTCTCGAGCGCGGCGGCGCCGGGGACGAGTTCCCCGGCGCCGAGCTGATTCAACGGGGTTTCGACCGTGTTCAGCGCGCCGTGCAGATCGCCGGCGTCCGGATCGAGGTACAGAAGGCCGGTGACGATTTCCCCGTCGGCATGGCGCCGCTGCAGGTAATCCATCGCCGCGATCCGATCGCCCGGATCGTAGTCGTCGTGCAGCTTGCGCAGGCGAAGGACCGAGCCGTCGTGCTGGCGAACTTCGCGCAGTGTGCCGGGTGCGTAGTCGGTCGTGATTTCGGCATGCTGCGGCATGAAGTCCAGGCGGTTGACCGATTCGTTGTGCTCGCGCACGAAATCGTAGCTCTTGGTCGAGCCCGCATGATTGTTGAACGCCACGCAAGGGCTGATGACGTCGAGAAACGCGGCGCCCTGGTGCTGTACGGCGGCCTTGATCAACGGTGTGAGCTGCGTCTTGTCCCCGGAAAAACTGCGCGCGACGAAGCTCGCGCCGAGCTGCAGCGCCAGCATCACCATGTCGATCGGCTCGTCGTTATTAATTGCGCCGCGCTTGCTCTTCGACCCCTTGTCGGCCGTCGCCGAGAACTGGCCCTTGGTAAGGCCGTAGACGCCGTTGTTCTCGACGATGTACACCATGTTGACGCCACGGCGCATCGAGTGCGCGAACTGGCCCAGGCCGATCGAGGCCGAATCCCCATCGCCCGACACGCCCAGGTAAATCAGCTCGCGGTTGGCGAGATTGGCGCCGGTCAGCACCGAGGGCATGCGTCCGTGCACGCTGTTGAAGCCATGTGAGTTGCCGAGAAAATAGGTCGGCGTCTTCGACGAGCAGCCGATGCCGGAAAGCTTGGCTACCTTGTGCGGCGCGATGTCGAGCTCGAAGAAAGCCTGGATGATCGCGGCCGAGATCGAATCGTGCCCGCACCCGGCACACAAGGTCGAGACCGTACCCTCGTAGTCGCGATGGGTGTAGCCGAGCTTGTTCTTCGGCAGGTCAGGATGGTGGAGCTTGGGTTTGGTCAGGTAGGTCATACATCCTCGGTCAGGCTGGAACTGACATGCGCCGGTTGAAGCAGCCTCACGGCGCCACCTTGCGCAGCGGAGTCACGTTGAACATCGCCAGCTTGTCGGCGATTTCAGTGCTGATGAAGCGCGCGGTGATCGGGGTCCCGTCGTAGTGCAGCACCGGCATCAGCCTGGCGGGATCGACGACGAGCTCGTTGATCAGCAGCGACCTGAGCTGCGCGTCACGATTCTGCTCGACGACGAAAACCTGCTCGTGCGCCGCGATGAAATCGGCGATGCTGTCCTGAAAGGGGAAGGCGCGCACCCGCAGCGCATCGAGGTGAATGCCCTGCCCGGCGAGTGCAGCCAATGCCTCGTCGAGTGCCGGCGCGGTCGAGCCGTAATAGATGACGCCGAAACGGGTGGCGTGGCCGGCATCGCGCTGCACCGGCTCGGGCACCATGCCCTTCGCGGTTTCGAATTTGCGCAGCAGCCGCTCCATGTTGTCGACGTAGGTGGCGCCGTCCTCGCTGTAGCGTGCGTAGCGGTCCTTGGTCGTGCCGCGGGTAAAATAAGACCCGCGCTTCGGGTGCGTGCCCGGATAGGTGCGATACGGAATGCCGTCGCCGTCGACATCGAGATAGCGGCCGAATTCCTTGCCCGCCTCCAGCATCTCGTAGTCCATCACCTTGCCCCGGTCGTGCGTACGGCTGTCGTCCCAGGCAAGCGGCTCGCACAGCCAGTCCTGCATGCCGATGTCGAGGTCCAGCATCACGAAAATCGGCGTCTGCAGCCTGTCGGCGAGGTCGAACGACAGTGCGGCGAAGTCGAACGCCTCCTTCGGGTCCTCAGGAAAGAGCAGGACGTGCTTGGTATCGCCGTGCGAGGCATAGGCGCAGGAGAGCACGTCGGCCTGCTGCGTCCGCGTCGGCATCCCGGTCGAAGGGCTGCCCCGCTGAACATCGAACAGGACCGCCGGTATTTCGGCGAAATAGGCGAGACCGATGAATTCCTGCATCAGCGAAATGCCCGGGCCCGACGTGCAGGTGAACGCCCGTGCGCCGTTCCAGGCCGCGCCGATGACGATGCCGATCGATGCCAGCTCGTCCTCGGCCTGCACGATCGCATAACGCGCCTTGCCGGTGGCGGGGTCGGTGCGGAAGCGGCGGCAATGCCGCGCGAACGCTTCGGCCATCGACGACGAGGGCGTGATCGGATACCACGCGGCGACCGTCGCCCCGCCGTACACGGCGCCCAAGGCCGCTGCGCTATTGCCTTCGATGAAAATACGCTCGCCGACCGCGTTGGCGCGCCGGACCTTGATGCCGAGCGGACAGTCGAGGTTGTTGACCGCGTAGCTTCGCCCGACCGTCATCGCGTGCACGTTGGGCTTGAGCAGCGCCTCCTTGCCCTTGTACTGATCGCCGATCAGATGCGCGATCTCCTCGGGATCGATTTCCAGCAGCGCGGAGAGCGCGCCGATATAGATGATGTTCTTGAACAGCTGCCGCTGCCGGGCGTCGGAGTATTCGCGGTTGCAGATTTCGGTCAGCGGCACGCCAATCACCGAAATGTCGTCGCGAAATTTCGCGTCCGGCAGCGGCTTGGTTGAATCGTAGAACAGGTAGCCGCCCGGTTCGATTTCCTTGAGGTCCTGATCCCAGGTCTGCGGGTTCATCGCCACCATCAGGTCGACACCACCGCGCCGGCCACGCCATCCCGTCGCGTTGACGCGGACTTCGAACCACGTCGGCAGGCCCTGGATATTCGATGGAAATATATTGCGCGGCGCGACCGGAATGCCCATGCGCAGGATCGCTTTGGCGAACAGCAGATTCGCCGACGCCGACCCGGAGCCGTTGACGTTGGCGAACTTGACGACGAAGTCGTTGACGGCCTGGATCGGGCCGGCCGCAGTCTTCATTCCGCGGCTCTCGCAGGAATGCGGCGCGCCCCAACCGCGTTGGCATACGGCTGATTGCAGCGATGGCCGGCTTGCGCGATATCGAACGCGAACTTCTGCATGTCCCAGGCGCCGGTCGGGCAGCGCTCCGCGCAAAGGCCGCAATGCAGGCAGACGTCCTCGTCCTTGGCCATCACGCGTCCGGTCTTCAATCCGTTCGCGACGTAAAGATCCTGCGTCAAATTGCGCGAGGGCGCATTGAGCCGCGTGCGGAGATCGGTTTCGTCGCCGTCGTCGGTGAACGTGATGCAGTCCATCGGACAGATGTCCACGCAGGCGTCGCACTCGATGCACGCCTTCGACGTGAACACCGTCTGCACATCGCAATTGAGGCAACGCTGCGCCTCGGCGAACGCCTGCGCCGCGTCGAAGCCGAGCTCGACCTCGACCTTGATGTTCTTCAGCGCAATCGACACGTCCTTCAGCGGCACCTTGAAGCGCTGATCGTTCGAAATCGCGTTGTCATAGCTCCATTCGTGGATCCCCATCTTCTGCGACAGCAGGTTGACGAGCGGCGGCGGCCTGACGGCGACGTCCTCGCCGCGGCAATAGCGGTCGATCGAGATCGCGGCGTCGTGGCCATGCGCGACCGCCCAGATGATGTTCTTCGGTCCGAACGCCGCATCGCCGCCGAAAAAGACGCGCGGCAGGCTCGACTGCAAGGTTCGCTTGTCGAGCACCGGCAGCCCGGACTTGTCGAATTCGATGCCGGCGTCGCGCTCGATCCATGGAAACGCGTTTTCCTGGCCGACGGCGATCAGCACGTCGTCACAGGCGAGATGGACATCCGGCTTGCCCGTCGGCACCAGCTGGCGGCGGCCGTCGCCATCCTGCCGGACTTCGACCTGCTCGAACACGACGCCGGTGAGCCTGCCGTTGTCGTGCGTGAATGACTTGGGCACGTGATAGTTGATGATCGGAATGCCCTCGTGCATTGCGTCTTCCTTCTCCCAGGGCGAGGCCTTCATTTCCTCGAAGCCGGAACGCACGATCACCTTCACGTCGGCGCCACCGAGGCGGCGCGAGCTGCGACAGCAATCCATCGCGGTATTCCCGCCGCCTAGGACGATCACGCGCTTGCCTATCCTGTCGATGTGGCCAAAAGAAACACTCGACAGCCAGTCGATGCCGATGTGGATGTTCGCCGCGGCCTCGCGGCGTCCCGGCAAGTCGAGGTCGCGCCCGCGCGGCGCGCCGCTGCCGACGAAGACGGCGTCGTAGCCTTCGCCGAGCAGCTGCTTCAGGCTATCGATGCGCGAGCCGCCGCGGAATTCGATGCCGAGATTGATGACGTAGCCGACCTCCTCGTCGATAATTGCTTCGGGCAAACGAAACTTCGGGATCTGGCTGCGGATCATGCCGCCGGCTCGAGAGTCACCGTCGTACACGACGCACTCGTAGCCCAGCGGCGCGAGGTCGCGGGCAACGGTCAACGAGGCCGGCCCGGCGCCGATCAGCGCGACGCGCTTGCCGTTCCTGCGCGCAGGCTTGGGCAGGCGTTCGCGGATATCGTCCTTCAGATCGCCGGCGACGCGCTTGAGCCGGCAGATTGCGACCGGCTCGGGCTTGATCGTGCTGCCGTCGGGTTGACCCTCTTCGACGCGGCTGCGGCGACACGCCGGTTCGCAGGGCCGATCGCAGGTACGCCCGAGAATTCCGGGAAAGACATTCGACTCCCAGTTGATCATGTAGGCGTCGCTGTACCGGCCCGCCGAGATCAATCGGATGTATTCAGGAACCGGCGTATGGGCCGGACACGCCCATTGGCAATCGACGACCTTGTGAAAGTAATCGGGGACCGCGATGTCCGTCGGTTGCAAACGTTCTCCTTGATAACGGCGCATGGCGAAATGCGCGCTCGCCCGGCTCGATTGGCAAGCAGCGCAATGCTTGGATGTTCCGCGAGTGGCGCCGATACTACGCTTCCGGCGCAACGATGAAAAGACCTTTGCTTTCAACTACTAGCAATGTGGCTTTTGATGTGTCTCCTAAACAACGCGAACCGCTGCATTCCAGCCGTTTCGCGCCGGTCCGGCGCGGCGCGTTGTCCGCGTATCGGACGATGCTGTGGCGGGCAGTTTGTGGGCTACCGGAGTCCCGGGATCAGACAGCGCCGGGTTCCGTTTCGGGTTCGCTCAGTACGCGGCCGCGGCTGGCGACGATCTTCGCATAGAGGCGCGCGCTGTCCTTGCGTTCGCTTCTGCGTTTCGAAGTCGACATGTACGATGCCGAAGCGCTTCCAATAGCCGAGCGACGGTTCGGCATTGGCTTGCACAAATCGTTCTCCAATTCACCGGTCGGCCCCCGTTTTACGATTCCGGTCCCGGGAGGTCGCACACGCAGGCGGATGCCGGCACCGAGCGGCATTCGATTAGAATGGGGATGCGAGCGACGGATGCTCGGATAGTCAAAGACATACAACCGGTATGGACACCACCGCTGCACCGCCGCTGCGCCTGACGCAATTCAGTCATGGCGGCGGTTGCGGCTGCAAGGTCGCGCCGGGAGTTCTGCGCGATTTGATCGTGAAATCGTCGCCGGGCGTGCTGCCCAAGGAGCTCCTGGTCGGCATCGAGACATCGGACGATGCCGCCGTCTATCGGCTCAATGATCGCCAGGCCATTGTCGCCACGACCGATTTTTTCATGCCTATCGTCGACGATCCGTTCGACTTCGGCGCGATCGCTGCGACCAACGCGCTGTCCGATGTGTACGCGATGGGCGCGACACCGCTGTTTGCGCTGGCGCTGGTCGCGATGCCGCTCGATCGGCTTTCAGCGGCAACGATCCGGGCCATCCTCGCCGGCGGCGAGGCCGTCTGCGCCAGGGCGGGCATTCCATTGGCCGGCGGACACACGATCGACTCGGTCGAGCCGATCTACGGCCTGGTCGCGATCGGGGTCGTCGATCCAGCCAAGCTCAAGCGCAACGTCGGCGCCCGGATCGCAGACGCACTGGTCCTCGGCAAGCCGCTTGGCATCGGCATCTGCGGGGCCGCGCTGAAAAGGCAGCAACTGGGCGACGAGCACTATGCGGCGATGGTCGCACAGGCAACCCAGCTCAACACGCCGGGCATCGCGCTCGGCGACCTGGACGCGGTGCACGCGCTGACCGATGTCACCGGCTTCGGCCTGCTCGGCCACCTGCTGGAGATCTGTCGCGGCTCGGGCGTCGGTGCGCGCCTCGCTTTTGACAGCGTGCCGCTGCTTCCGGGCGTGCTGGCACTGGCGCGTGCCGGGATGATCACCGGCGCATCCGCGCGCAACTGGGCCGGCTACGGCGACGTCGTGACGTTGCGCGCGCACGGCGATGCAGCGGCGCAGGCGCTGCTGACCGATCCGCAGACCTCCGGCGGCCTGCTGGTCGCATGCGCGCCGGATGCGGTCGAGCAAGTCCTCGCAGTGTTCAGGCATGATGGCTTCGAACACGCCGCCCGGATTGGCGAGATCATCGCGGGACCACCGCGGGTCGTCGTCGACTGAAATGGGTGCGCCGCAGGCAAACCGCCGATCAGCCCACAAGCGCAAGGAGCTTGCGATGACCGAACGCCCACAGCTACGCACCATTCCGCGCACCGCGAGCGAACAAGCAGGTACGCTGGCGGCCCGCTACCAGGCGGTCCGAGCCGCCACCGAGGCGCTGGCCGCGCCGCTGTCGGACGAGGACTGCGCAATCCAGTCGATGCCGGATGCAAGCCCGGTCAAATGGCATCTTGCGCATACGAGCTGGTTCTTCGAGACCTTCGTGCTCGAGCCCGCTCTGGCCGGCTACCGTTCATACGATCCGGCGTTCCGAATGCTTTTCAATTCCTACTACAACACGGTCGGAGACAAGCATCCGCGACCGCAACGCGGTTTGCTGTCGCGTCCGTCGCGTCGCGACGCGAGCGCGTATCGGGCCCACGTCGACGAACGGATACAGTCATTGCTGGCGCGCCCCGATGCCGGGGACAGTAAGCTCGCGGGCTTGATCGAGCTCGGCCTGCATCACGAGCAGCAGCATCAGGAGCTGATCCTGACCGACGTACAGCACCTGTTGTCGTGCAACCCGCTGCAGCCCGCCTACGTCGCGCTCGCCGGGGGAGAACGCCGCGGCGCGAGCGACGCGGCGGCGCCAGCATGGATCGAATTCGACGGCGGCCTGGCCGAGATCGGGCACGACGGCAACGGCTTCGCGTTCGACAACGAATCGCCCCGACACCCCGAGTATCTGGCCCCGTTCGCGCTAGCCAGCAGGCCGGTCAGCAACGCCGACTACCTCGCGTTCATCGGCGACGGCGGCTACCGGCGGCCCGAGCTGTGGCTGTCGGAAGGGTGGGACTGGCGCAACGCCCATGGCATCGGCTCGCCGCTGTACTGGCGGCGCGACGCCGGCGCATGGCGCCGTTTCACGCTGCGCGGCACCGTGTCGATCGAACCCGCGGCGCCGGTGTGTCATGTCAGCCTGTTCGAAGCCGATGCCTACGCGCGCTGGGCGGGGGCACGGCTGCCGACCGAAGCGGAATGGGAGCTTGCCGCGGCGCGCGCGCCGGTCGACGGAGGCTTCGTCGAAGATGGCGCTCTGCTGCCGCGTCCCTCGACTGGCGCCGCCGGCGCACTGACGCAGATGTTTGGCGATGTGTGGGAGTGGACGCAAAGCGACTACGCGCCGTACCCGGGCTATCGGCCGGCGTCCGGGGCGCTCGGCGAATACAATGGAAAATTCATGTGCAACCAGTACGTGTTGCGTGGCGGCTCCTGCGCCACGTCGCGTTCGCACATCCGCGCGACTTACCGGAATTTTTTCCCTGCTGCCGCGCGCTGGCAGTTTTCCGGTTTGCGCCTCGCGCGCGATCTGCACCGTCGCGCCTGACCCCGACGGCACGGGGATAAACCTTTTGCGACCGTGCATACGGGCGTGATCGGCACGGCCGGCGCCCGGCGCGACCGAGCTCACGATCTTTGCCTTGCTCGACTCGCGGCGCATGACCGGGCCCTACAGCTTCATCGTCAAGCCGGGCATCGATACCGCGATCGACGTCAAGGCGCGTCTGTTCCTGCGCGAATTCGTCAGCAAACCGGGCCTCGCGCCTTTGACGACGATGTATTTCTTCGGCGAGAACCAGCATGCGGCCCGCGACGATTACCGGCCCGAAGTTCACGGCTCCGACGGCCTGTCGGTCGCGTCCGGGACCGGCGAATGGATCTGGCGCCTGCTGGTGAATCCCAGGCGGTTGCTGGTGACATCGTTCGCGGAGGCGAATCCGGCCGGATTTGGCGTGTTGCAGCGCGATCGCGATTTCGAACACTACGAGGATCTGTAGGCGCGCTACGATCTTCGCCCCAATGCGTAGATCGAGCCCGTCTGAGCTTGGCGTGACCGAGCGCCAAACGCAGCAGCTCGCCGCCGGCAGCGGCAACATCGGTCTCTACCGCGCCGAGGACTTCCGCCTTACTGACGGAGGGTGCACCGATTGCAGCGTGATACCGCAGGCGCTGTGGTACTTTCGCGACCAGCCGATTGCCGTACCGCGGGCCGAGGTCCCGGTCGCCGGATTTACCCGCGGCATCAGCGCGCGCGACGACGTCGCGCGCTGGTCGGCCGGCCATGCGCCGGGGACGCCGCCCGACTATCCGGCGCTGATCTGGATCGGTTCGCCGGCCGAACTGCGCGGCGCGCGGCTCGACGCCGCCGGTACGCGAATCACCGCGTCGGGCACGACGATGGCGTTCGACGTCGTGCCCAAAATTCCGCTCAATCGCTCATATTACAACGCGGCCTCCGTCGCTTACTTCGCCGCAAGAACACTGAAGGTCCGCGGTGAGATCGTCGAAGGCAAGTTCATCGCACGCTCGATGTGGCCGGAGGATTTCCGCCTCGACACCGCGACGATGCGACACCCACCCGCAGCCGGCGCGCCGACAACGCCGGAGGACGTGCGCGGCATGCTGCGTGCCGAAGCGCGCGGCGGCGCGACGAGCGGGTTCGCCGCAGTCAGCTTGTGGGAGCGAACGCCAGGCGCGGCCCGTCGCTCTCTCGGCAAGCCGCTGCTGGCGGTGATGCTCAACGGCGCGCAAGGCGACGACGACGAAGCACACGGCGGCCACTACGCGGTGGTGACGGGCAAAGTCGGCGCGGACGGCGCAATCGACGATTGGCTGACCAACAATTTCTACACGCTCGACCTGTTCAGTGAAAAAGGCATCATCGCCGCCGCCCTGCCGCTCGACCGCTATCTGGCGGACCTGAACAGCGGCCAGTCCTGGTACCGGCCCTCGCATCTGCTCGTGGCGATCCTGGCTCGCGAGCGGACAGCAAGCCATGTGCAAGGAGCGCTCAATCGCGTCTACAACCAGTTCTACCGCCATCAACTCGTCTACGGCAACGTGACGATGAACTGCGCCGGTATCAGCATCGACGCGCTGCGCGCGCTCGGCTGGCACATCGCCGCACGCAAGCCGATCGGCCGCGTTCTGGCATGGCTTGCGATGCCCTGGGTCACGCTTCGCGACCGGAGCATCGCCAAGGCGCGGCAAGCCTTCGATTACCTGAGAGAGGACGGTACGCGGCTGTTCCCGGCGGCGGCGTTCGAGGAGACTGCGGCCGACCTGTTGCAGCTCGCGACCCGGCGAGCGATGCGTGATCTCACGACTTTCGAGTCAATGCTCGCCGAAGACATCGAAGCGCTGGTCTGGCTGCGCGTGCCGCAGCTGCCTTCCCGCCGCGCCTGGGGCGACTTTGCCGTGGTGACTACACGCGAGTACCAGGCGCGGCTCCCCGCCGACCGCAGCCAGGCGAAAATCATCCCGGTGCCGCCGCGCCCCTTTCCGGCCCAATTGCGGGATCCGGACCTGCTTCCGCCGCGGCCGAGCGCGAGCGCATTGGCGCTCGCGCTATGGGCAGTTCTTTCGCTGGTCGGGATCCCGTGGCTCGTCTGGCGCTGGTGGCAAGGCAGAAGAACCCGCACAAGGGTATTGACATGATTCCTCTGTTTCCATTATTCTGGAAATATGGAAACGACCCGAGCAATGGAGGCACTGGCGGCGCTGGCGCAGGAAACGCGCCTGCGCATATTTCGCCTACTCGTTGAACACGGCCCGGCGGGCACGCCTGCGGGCGACATCGGCCGAGCGCTTGACCTCCCGCCAGCGACGCTTTCGTTCCACGTGAAGGCGCTGGCGACGGCGGGTCTGGTGGCAGCGCGCCCGCAGGGCCGCTACATCCACTACTCGACCAACTTTGCCGCCATCCGCGAGCTGGTGGCCTACCTGACCGAAAACTGCTGTCGCGCCGATGCGGGAAGCGACGATTGTTCGGCGGCCTGCGCGCCGGACTGCGCCCCTCTGGCCGGGCCCGAGCGAACGCTTTTCGCCATCCCGAAGCCCAATGTACGACCCAAAAGGAGAGTCGCATGAAACGCTTTCATGTCCACGTCGCGGTACCCGATCTCGCCTCGAGCATTCGCTTCTACTCGACGCTGTTCGCCGCCGACCCCACGGTGCGCAAGCACGATTACGCCAAATGGATGCTGGACGATCCGCGCATCAACTTCGCGATTTCGACGCGCGGCGGCACCGGCGGCGTCAATCATCTGGGCTTCCAGGTCGAAAGCCCGGACGAGCTGGTCGCGATGGAAGCGCAGCTCCGGGCTGCGGACGATCGCCTGGTCGCGCAAAAGAACGCCGACTGCTGCTACGTCCGATCCGACAAGTACTGGGTGACCGATCCGTCGGGCATCGCCTGGGAGACCTTTCATACGCTGGGCAGCGTCCCCGTATTCGGTGGCGAGGCTGCGGCGCCGGTCGACGCACCCCGGACCGGATGTGGTTGCGCACCGCGCGCCGATGCCGCCTCCAAGCCCTGCTGCGCGTGACGGGGGCGATGCGGCATCCGATGGCGACACCCCGCATGGGTTCAGCGCCCTGGCCGGACGCGCCATTGCTCGAATTTCCTCGCCCGTTACTGCATGAACCAGCCGTGACTGACGACCAGCGACTGGCCGGTGAGTGCATTGGAAGGAAACGACGCGAACAGCAGCGCGACGGCGGCGACGTCCTGTACCGTCGTGAATTCGCCGTCGACAGTATCCTTGAGCATGATCTTGCTGATCACGTCCGCCTCGGAGATGCCGAGCGCTTTTGACTGCTCTGGAATCTGCTTGTCGACCAGCGGCGTGCGCACGAAGCCGGGACAGATGACGTTGGCGCGCACGCCGCGCTTGGCACCTTCCTTGGCGACGACCTTGGCCAGCCCGATCAGGCCATGCTTGGCGGTGACGTACGGCGCCTTGAGCACCGAGGCCTCCTTCGAGTGCACCGATCCCATGTAGATGATGCTGCCGCCGCGGCCCGAAGCGTACATATGCGGCAGGCAGGCCTTGGTGGTGAGAAAAGCACCGTCGACGTGAATCGTCATCAGCTTCTTCCACTCCGCATAGCTGAATTCCTCGAGCGGATGCACGATCTGGATGCCGGCATTGCTGACCAGGATATCGACGCCGCCGAACGCCGCGACCACCGCCGCCACGCCGTCGTTGACGGCTTGCTCGTCTGTCACGTCCATCGCGACGGCGATCGCCTGTCCGCCCGCGGCGGAAATCTCGTTTGCGCTCGCCTCGGCGGCTGCCTTGTTCAAGTCGGCGATCGCGACCTTGGCGCCCTCGCGCGCGTAGGTGAGCGCGATTTCCTTGCCGATGCCGCTGGCCGCCCCGGTGACGATTGCCGATCTATCCTTGAGTTTCATCGCGAGTCTCCGTTTCAGTTCTCGTCGTTAACGCGCCAGATCGTAGATGCGTACGCCGCGCTCGACCTCGGTCGCTTTGAGCAGTTCCGGGTGTGCGATCGTTTGCCTGACATCGTCGCGCCCCGATGCCCAAAGCTCGAGCATCGTTGCGCGTGAAAATTCGTAATCCTTGAACGATGCCGAATGTGCGTTGCGTCGGTTGATCAGGTGCGCGATCGTGACGTTTCCGACATTGCAGACCTGCGTCAGTCGCTGGACATCGGGGTCACGCTGCATTTTCTGCGGCAATCGACGCAGCACGCGGTGGAGCGCCAGGCGCAGCTCCTCCAGCTCCTTGACGCGCGCGGTGTTGAAGCGCGTCTTGCTCGAGTACTGGATGTCCTTCGCTCGCTCGAGGACCTGGTCGAGGTTCTGTGGCATCTCGCCTCGCGCGCTGAACAGGTCGACCTGCAGTATCAGCGCACTCATGCGCGGCGAGTCGTCGAGGACGTACCACAGCGGCGAATTGGACACCATTCCGCCGTCCCAGTAGGCTTCGCCGTCGATCATCACCGGCGGCAGGCCGGGCGGCAACGCGGCACTTGCCAGTACGTGCTCCGGGCCGATGCTGCGCTCGTGGTTGTCGAAATACACCGAGTTGCCGGTCAGCACGTTGACCGCGCCGATCGAAAGGCGGACCTCCTTGCGATTGATCATGTCGAAGTCGACAAGTTCCTCGAGCGTCCGGGCGAGCGGCGAGCCCTCATAGATGCTCAGCGCGTCGACGCTGCCGTCGGGGGCGAGCAAGGGTGGCGGCACGCGCGGCGCAAACAGCCCGGGGACGCCGAACGTTGCCGAAGCGACCGCGCTGAGCCGATTGAGCGCCGGCCGCAGCGGATTGAACGACGCCGGCGGCACAAACGGCACCCCCGAGGAAACGAGCTGCCAGAAACGCTCCAGCTGGGCAACGCGCTGCTCCGGAGGATTGCCCGCGATCAGCGCCGCGTTGACCGCTCCGATCGACACGCCGGTGATCCAATCCGGTGCGATGCCCGCCGCGGCAAGCGCGTCATAGACGCCGGCCTGATAGGCGCCGAGTGCGCCACCGCCCTGCAGCACCAGAATCTTGTGCTCGTAGCCTCGCAGCAGCGCCGCTACCCTGGCACGCTCCGACCTCGCCTTCGCCATGCGCCAGCTCCGTCGATCGTGTGCTCGCGCAGCCTACCGGCGGCGTCACGCCGCGCAAGCACGGTGCTGCGAGGAGCACGCATCGTATCACCGGAGCGCGCGCCGACCGGTCTTGGCGCTTGGCATCGGCCGCTCGAACCCGACGCACAAACTTGCGTAGAATCGCAGGCGGGCGGCGCCCCTATTGCAGCAGCGCGGCGAAGCCTGCCTAACGACAAGAATATGCCCGCGCTTCTTACCGACCAGACCTTCTGGGTCAACGTTTTTTTTGCCGCCGAATGGGCGGTGCGTATCGCGATGATCGTGGTCGTGCCGTTCCGGCGCTCGCCCGAAGCGGCGAAGGGCTGGCTGCTGCTGATCTTTTTCGAGCCCGCGATCGGCATCGCGCTGTATTTGCTTATCGGCCGGCCGACGTTGCCGGCGTGGCGCCTCCAGCGCCATGCCGAGTTCGCGACGCTCGCCAAGCCGGCGTACGAGCGCCTCGGTCGCGACCCGAACATCTTCCATCCGACGCTCGATTCGTCGCTCGACCACGCAGTGACGCTCGCGGCGAACCTCGGCCGGTTGCCGATCCTCGGCGGCAATTCCGCCGAGATTCTCGCCGACTACGACGGGACGATCGACCGGCTGATCGCCGATATCGACGTGGCGCATGACCATGTCCACTTGCTGTTCTATATCGTCGCCGACGATGCCACGATGGCCCGCGTGGTCGAAGCCCTCGCGGGGGCTGTCGACCGCGGCGTCGTCTGCCGGCTGCTGGCCGATTCGCTGGGGTCCCGTCCGGATTTCGGACGCATGCTGCCGCGGCTGCTGGCGGCGGGAATACTGGCCGAGGAGACGATGCGGGTCGGCTTTTTCCGGCGCCGCACCGGCCGCATCGATCTGCGCAACCACCGCAAGATCGGGGTGATCGATGGCCGAATCGCGTACACCGGATCGCAGAATCTGGTCGACGCAAATTTCAAGCGCGGGCTTACTTACGAGGAGCTCAACGTGCGCCTCAGCGGGCCGATCGCGCTCGAGCTGCAGGCGGTGTTCGTCGAGGACTGGTATGTCGAAACCGGCGAGGCCCTGGGCGACGTGCGCTACTTTCCAGACCCGCGCATCGCCGGCGACGTGACTGCTCAGACGCTACCGAGCGGTCCCGGTTATCCGCGCGAGAACAACCAGCGCCTGATCGTGTCTCTCATCCACGCCGCTACGCGCCGCGTCGTCATCACGATGCCCTACCTCGTCCCCGACGAGGCGCTGCTGCAAGCGCTGCAGACGGCGGTGTTGCGCGGCACCGACGTGACGCTGGTCGTGCCGCTGCAGATGGATCAGATCCTCGTGCATCTGGCGCAGCGCTCGTACTACGACGAGCTCCTGAGCTCGGGGGTCCGGATCTGCCGCTACGGCAGGCGTTTCCTGCACGCCAAGCACGTGACAATCGACGACCAGATCGCCTGGATCGGGTCGTCGAATCTCGACGTGCGCTCGTTTGCGCTCAACGCCGAAATCGTTGTGCTTTTCTACGATGCCATTGTGTGCGCCAGCCTCGCGCGCGAGCAGGCGCGGTATCTACGCGACGGGCAGATGCTCGATCCGGCCGGCTGGTCGCAGCGGCCGGCGGTGGTGAAGGTCGCAGAGAACCTGGCGCGACTGCTGAGTCCGCTGCTCTGACCGCCGGGCTCAGGGCGCCTGGACCACGACCCTGCCGCTCATGTAGGGATGGACGGCGCAGACGTCCTGCGGCTGGCGCACGACGATACGCACTGAGCGCGCCGCGCGGCGGATCAAAGTAAAAGGGTTGCCGCCTAACGGTGCTTGAATTCCGGCTTGCGCTTTTCGACGAACGCTCGCATGCCTTCTTTCTGATCGTCCAGTGCAAACGTCGCATGGAATTCCCGGCGCTCGAAGAGTAGCCCTTCGGACAGCGATGATTCGTACGCGCGATTGATCGCTTCCTTGATCTTCAGCACCACCGGCAGCGAATAGCCGGCGATTTTGGTCGCGACCGCCAGGGCTTCGTCGAAAAGCTTGTCGGCCGGAACGACGCGGGCGACGAGCCCCGAGCGCTCGGCTTCCTGCGCATCGATCATGCGGCCGGTCAGGCACCAGTCCATCGCCTTGGCCTTGCCGACCGCGCGCGGCAGCCGCTGCGTCCCGCCCATCCCCGGCATCGTTCCTATCGTTATTTCAGGCTGGCCGAATTTCGCCGTATCCGCGGCGACGATCAGATCGCACATCATCGCCAGCTCGCAGCCTCCACCCAGCGCGTAGCCTGCCACGGCCGCGATCACCGGCTTGCGCGTGGCGCGCACCGATTCCCAGCTCATGATGTAGTTGTCGGCGTAGACCTTCTGATAGCTCCAGTCGGCCATCGCCCCGATGTCGGCACCGGCGGCGAATGCGCGGTCGTTGCCGGTGATGAGGATCGCGCCGATCGCGCCGTCGGCATCGAACGCGGCAAGCGCGTGCCCGAGCTCGGCGGCCAGCGCTTCATTGAGGGCGTTCATTCGCTGCGGCCGGTTGAGCCGGACGATACCGACGCGGCCCTCAATCTCGACGACGATGTTCTCGTAGGGATCGCTCATCTGGTTTTAGGGTTTGTCCGGGTCGAAATGGCTGGCGAGCGTCGCCCAGCAACGGTAGTACTCGGGCTGGCGCTGCGCCGATTCCAGCGCGAACCGCGTCGGATGGATGACGGCGCGCGTCTCGAACATGAACGCCAGTGTGTCGGAGATACGCTGCGGCTGCGAGACGTCGGCGGCCGACGCGCGCGCGAAGGTCTCTGCGTCGGGGCCGTGCCCGGTCATGCAGTTGTGCAGGCTCGCGCCGCCCGGCAGAAAACCTTCGGCCTTGGCATCGTAGACGCCTTCGATCAATCCCATGAACTCGCTGGCGACGTTGCGGTGAAACCACGGCGGACGGAACGTATGCTCCATCGCCAGCCATCGCGGCGGGAAAATCACGAAATCGAGCATGTCGATGCCGGGCGTATCGCTCGGCGAGTGCAGGACCAGGAAGATCGACGGATCGGGGTGATCGAAGTTCGTCGATCCGATCGTGTTGAATCGGCGCAGATCGTATTTGTACGGGGCGTAATTGCCGTGCCACGCGACGACGTCCAGCGGCGAATGATCGATCGCGGCCGCCCACAGATTCCCCATGAACTTGGCGATCAGCTCGAACCGCCCGCCGCGCTCCTCGAACCAGGCCGTCGGCGTCAGAAAGTCGCGCGGATTGGCGAGCCCATTGGAGCCGATCGGACCCAGGTCGGGCAACTTGAGTGGCGTACCGAAGTTTTCGCAGACGTAGCCGCGCGCCTCGGCATCGAGCAGCTCGACGCTGAAGCGTACGCCGCGCGGAATCACGACGATTTCCTGCGGTGCGGCCGCAATGCGCCCGAGCTCGGTGTCGAAGCGCAGCCTGCCCTGCTGCGGCACGATCAGCAATTCGCCGTCGGCGTCATAGAAAAAGCGTTCGCGCATCGACCGGTTCGCCGCGTAGAGATGAATGCCGCAGCCGTTCTGCGCTGCCGGAGAGCCGTTGCCGGCCATCGTCACCAGCCCGTCGATGAAGTCGGTCGGCGTCGCGCCGGGTGGCATCGGCAAAGGATCCCAGCGCAGCGGGTCGGGCGGCGTCGCCGGCTCGTCGAAGCAGCTTTCAATGCGGCCGCTGGCGATCCGGCGAAACGGCTCGTGCACCGCGGCCGGACGAATCCGATACAGCCACGAGCGCCGGTTCGTCGCGCGCGGTGCGGTGAACGCCGTTCCCGACAATTGCTCGGCGTAGAGCCCATAGGGCGCGCGCTGCGGCGAATTCTGGCCTTCGGGCAGCGCGCCAGGCAGCGCTTCGGTGGCGAACGAGTTGCCGAATCCCGATTGATAACTGAGGACGGCATCCGCGATCACGGCGTCGGCGGCCGGCGCCGTGCCCGGTGCGCCGCGCCGGCGTTCGGTGGTCTTGGTCGTCATGGGATCTCGCCGCGGCGGATCGTATCGCCGAAAGTCATTTTACCGCGCCTAAGTCCCGGCGGGCCGCGGCGAACGCCTCGCGGAGTACCGTTGGATCGCCGACGTGATTGGCCAGCAGCAGGATCAATCGTGCGTTGAACAGCGCGCTCTGCGCATCGGAGAGATCGCGGTGGGCGTCGATCAGGTCCTGATAAAAGTCGTCGGGCGCCGCCAGATTGGGGGAGGTATTGAGCGCTGTCATGCCGCCGCCTTGGCCGCCTGCGCCGGCGCTCCGGTGGCGCGCGCGATCGCCGCACCGACAGCGCCCAGCTCGAATGCGCGCCAGCGCGCACAGACATGCTGGTCGGGACGCAGCAGATAGCAGGTACCGGGCTTCGCGTCGTAGCGCATTGCCACCAGCCCTTCACTGTCTTCAATCGGGCAGACGCCGGCCGCCGCCGTTCCGCCTGCCTGGACGACGGTGCACGCGACGGGATCGCGGCCGAGCGCGCGCGCCGCGTCGGCGCCGACGGCCGGTCCGAAGCAGAGCAGCGTAAAGCCGCCGTCGAAATAGCCGAGCAGCCAGTCGCCGCGCGGACCGACGACGGGGGCATCGATCGCGGCAGCGCCCGGAACCGGTCCGCCGCCAAACGCGCCAGCCGCGGTGTCCGGAGTGTTCAGCGGCGACGCGCTGAGCGTCGCCGGCAGCGACAGCCGGCCGCTGTTGACGAGCTCTCGCGCGAATGCATGGCGCTTGGCCAGCCCAAGCACGGCGTCGCGAAAGGTCCGGCTGGCAGTGCTCTTCGGCGTGATGAAATCGGTGCTGCGAGTCGAGTGCCGGATATTCTCATCGGCGGCAACTATCCGTTCGGCGTCGTAGCTGTCGAGCAGGCGTTCGGGCGCTTGGCCGCTGAGCACAAGCTCGAGCTTCCAGACCAGATTGTCGACGTCCTGGATGCCCGAATTCGCGCCCCGCGCGCCGAACGGCGACACCAGGTGCGCGGCATCGCCGGCAAACAGCGTGCGGCCGTGCCGGAACGAGCGCATACGCCGACACTGAAACGTGTAGACGCTCGCCCATTCGATCTCGAACTCGGCATCGTCCCCCAGCATCGCGCGGATCCGCGGAACAATGCGCTCCGGTCGCTTTTCCTCCTCGGGATCGGCATCCGGGCCGAGCTGGAAGTCGACTCGCCAGACGTCGTCGGCCTGGCGATGCAGCAGCGCCGACTGGTTGCGATGAAACGGCGGGTCGAACCAGAACCGCCGCTCGACCGGAAAGGCGGAGCTCATGTGGACGTCGGCGATCAGGAAGTGGTCATGAAAGGCCTGCCCCTCGCACTCGAGCCCGAACATGTTGCGGATCGGACTGCGCGCACCGTCGGCGGCAATCAGCCAGTCGGCGTGCACCGTGTATTCGCCATCGGGGCTCTCCAGGCGCAACGCGACGCGGTCGGCCTCCTGCTGGACACCAACGACTCTGCTGCGCCAGCGGAGCTCGGCCTGGGCGAGCTCGTCCAGGCGCTCGACCAGAAATTGCTCGACCCAGTACTGCTGCAAGTTGATGAACGCCGGGCGGCGGTGTCCCTCGCCGGGCAACAGATTGAATTCGTAGACTTGCTCGTCGCCAAAGAAGACCCTGCCCACGCTCCAGCCGACGCCCTTTTGCACCAGCCGCTCCGCACATCCCAACCGGTCGAGGACCTCGAGCGTGCGCTTCGACCAGCAGATCGCGCGCGAACCGACGCTGACGGTGTCGTCCTCGTCGACGAGCAACACGTCGATGCCGCGGAGCGTCAGATCGATCGCGGCGGTCAGGCCCACGGGCCCGGCGCCGGCGATGACCACCGGCCAGTGTCGCGTCGCCGCGCCTTGGTCGGCGGGCCTGACATACGCATAGACGGGATGGGTGTAGGTCTTCACAGCTTCCAAGCGACGCCGCGCTAACCTTCCAGCGACTCCCACATTTCCTTGTCGCGCTGCGCGGTCCAGATGCGCGGATCGCGGTGGCGCGTCGCTTCGTCATAGGCGCGCGTCACGTCGAACGGGAGGCAGTGGTCGAATATCACCCAGTCGCCGAACTTCGGCTTGAGTGCCGCATACGTTTCCTTGTACACGGTGCGCAAGTCCTTGCCCCGAGCCGCACCGGCCTTCACCGCATCGAACATCTCGGTGATGAATGCGCGCGTGCCGTCGAGCCCCGCCGCGACTTGGGTCTCGGTCTGCAGCGCCGCACCGCGTCCGGGCACGAGCTTGGCGGGCTTGAGCGCGGCAATCGCATCGAGCGTCGCCGGCCAATCGCCCAGGTACGCATCACCGGTATACGGCGTTGTCTGGTATTCGACCAGATCGCCGGAGAAGAGAATCCGCTCCTGCGGCAGCCAGACCACGGTGTCTCCCTTGGTGTGCCCGCGCCCGAGCTGCATGATGTCGACCTGCAGCTTGCCGAGCCAGAGCGTCATCCGCCGTTCGAATACCAGCGTCGGCCAGGTCAACCCCGGAACCGATTCGACCGCCTGGAACAGCCGGGGAAAACGCTCGATCTCGCTTTTCATGTCGGCTTCGCCGCGTTCGACAATCAGATCGTACGTATCGCGGCTGGCGATGATGTGCTGGGCGCCGTAGCCCGAGGCGCCCAGCACGCGCACGGCGTGGTAGTGCGAAAGCACGACATAACGTATCGGCTTGTCGCTGACGGTGCGGATGTGCCGGATGACGTCCTGCGCCATAACCGGCGTCGCCTGTGTGTCGATGACCATGATCGCGTCGTCGCCGACCACGATGCCGGTATTCGGATCGCCCTCGGCCGT
>JBDTXW010000017.1:0-21268 GCA_040005975.1 Betaproteobacteria bacterium
CGTTGCCGCCGTACTTGATGACGATCGCCTTGTCGTGAAAACGCTGGATGTAGGGTAGCGCCTCCGCCAGGATCTGGGCTTTGAGGGCGGGGGAGCCGGCCTCGATCGACGCGGATTTCATCGGACGCTTGGACGTTGCGGCGATTGTACTTGAAGGCGCTGGAATAGAATATGCGCGCCACTGTCCCAACGAGTAAGCCCTAACTGGCCAAGCATCGTACGCGTTTGTATCGAACAAGGCATTTTGCTATCTTGCCGCCATGCCGAGCCTGCTGCCGGACCCCGTCGACCTCGGTCTTGTGCGCCGGGCGCTGGTCACCAAGCTCCGCCATCACGGCGATGTGCTCCTCGCCTCGCCCGTCTTCACCGTCCTCGGGCACGCCGCGCCGGCAGCGGAGATCGATGCGCTGGTTTACGCGGAAACCGCGGCGATGCTCGCCGGACACCCGGCGATCGCGCGCGTGCACACGATCGATCGCAACTGGAAGCGGCAGGGGATTTTTCGCCAGGCGCGCGCCGAGCGCGCGCTGCTCTCGGCGCTGCGTGAGCGCCGCTACGATTTGATCGTCCACCTGACCGAGCATCCGCGCGGCGCGTGGCTCGCGCGGCTGCTGCGGCCGCGCTACAGCGTCGCGCGTCACCTCGAGCGCGCGCACTGGCTGTGGCGGACGAGCTTCACCCATTACTACCGCTTGCCGCGAAGGACGCCGCGTCACATGGTCGAATGCAACCTCGACAGTCTGCGGCGCATAGGCGTGCAGCCTGCGCCGGCGGACCGGCGGCTGGTCCTGGCTCCGGATGGCGCCGCGACTGCCCGCGTGCGCGCCCTGCTCGCTCAACACGGCATCGAACCCGAACGCTTCATCCAGCTCCACCCGGGCTCGCGCTGGATGTTCAAGTGCTGGCCGGCCGACCGTTATGCGGCGTTGCTCGAACAGCTCGCTGCCGACGGCCGGCGCATCGTGCTTACCGCGGCTCCGGAGGCGCGCGAGCGTGCGCTGCTCGACGCAATTCTCGGCGCAACCAGCGAGCCGGCGCGAGGCCGCGTGACTGATCTCGGCGGGCAATTGAGCCTGACCGAGCTCGCGGCGCTGACGCGCGAAGCGCGCGCCTTCGTCGGCGTCGACTCGGCGCCGATGCACATCGCCGCGGCGGTGCAGACGCCGGTCGTCGCCTTGTTCGGGCCCAGCGGCGATATCGAGTGGGCGCCTTGGCAGGTGCCGCACCGCATCGTCGCTTCGGCTGACCATCCGTGCCGGCCCTGCGGCAACGACGGCTGCGGCGGCGGCAAGATCTCCGAGTGCCTGACGACGCTGCCGGTCATGCGCGTGCACGCGGCGCTGACCGCAGTCCTTGCCGAAACGGGCCGTTGACGGTGCTGAGGCTCGCGATCATCCGGCAGCGCTACACGCCGTATGGCGGCGCGGAACGGTTCGTCGAGGCGGCGCTGGAGGCGCTGCTGGAACGCGGCGTCGCGATCTCGCTGTACACACGCGAGTGGCCGCAGACGCGGCTGCAGCTGATCGAGCCGGTGCTGTGCGACCCGTTCTACATCGGGCGACTCTGGCGCGACTGGAGCTTTGCCCGCGCCGTGTGTCGCGCGGTGACCCAAAAGGCGCCCGAGCTCGTGCAGTCGCACGAGCGGCTGCTTTGCTGCGACGTCTACCGCGCCGGCGACGGCGTGCACCGCACCTGGCTCGACGAGCGCCTGCGCAGCGCTTCGGCACTCCGCCGCTGGGTGACCGCGGTAAGCCCCTATCACCGTTACGTGCTCGCCACCGAGCGGCGCCTGTTCGCGAGCCCGCTGCTGAAGGCGGTGATCTGCAATTCCCGGATGGTCCGGGAAGATATCCGCACTCGCTTCGCCCTGCCCGACGACCGGTTGCCGGTCGTCTACAACGCCGTCGACAGCGACTCGTTCTCGCCTGCGCTTCGCGCGCACCGCGACCCGATGCGCAAGATGCTCGGCATACCGCAGGAGGCGACCGTGTTCCTGCTGGTCGGATCCGGCTATGTGCGCAAGGGGGTCGCCGCCGCGCTCACTGCGCTATCGCGGCTGCCTGACAGCGCGCATCTGCTGGTCGTCGGCTACGACAAGGCGCGCCGGCATTACAAGCGGCTGGCGCGGCAGCTGGGCATCGCCTCTCGCGTCTCGCTGGTTGGCGCGCAGGCTGATCCGAAGCCTTTCTACGGTGCCGCCGATGTCTTTGTGTTGCCCACCCTCTACGATCCTTGTCCTAACGCCGCGCTGGAGGCGATGGCCTGCGGCCTTCCGGTCATCACCAGCACCAAATGCGGCGCCGCCGAGCTCGTCACCGACCACGATGCGGGATTCGTCTGCGATGCGCGCGACCTGGACGCGTTGACCGCGCACATGAGCATGCTCACCGATCTTCATGCGCGCACCGGACGCGGCGAGCGAGCGCGCGAAGCGGTGCTGCCGCTGACGCCCGAGGCGATGACCCTTCAGCTCGCGCTGCTCTATCGCGATCTGCTGGCCGCGGCGCATGCAGCGAGAACCGAGCTGCCGAAGACCGCTGCGCTATAATCGCCGCCCGTTCATACGACCGCCGGCAGACAAGCGCCGGCCGCACCGGTCCCGCCGTGTCGCCCAGCCTGGTCCTCTACCGGCGTCTGCTGCACTACGTCCGCCCCTATTGGTGGGCATTCGCGCTGGCGCTCGTCGGGATGGTCATCGTCGCCGCCGGCGACACGCTGATGGCCTACATGGTGATGCCGATCGTCCAGAAGCTGCAGAGCCCCGACCCGGCGATGACGGTGCAGCTTCCGCTCGCGGTGGTCGCGGTGTTCCTTTTGCGCGGACTGGGCTCGTTCATGTCCGAGTACGGCATGGCGTGGACCGGGCATCGCGTCGTCTTCGACCTGCGGCGGGAGATGATCGATCGCCTGCTGTCGCTGCCGACGCCGTACCACGACGCCCAGTCGTCCGGCCGGCTGATCTCGAAATTCACCTTCGACGCCTACCAGCTCGCCGCCGCGACTTCGTCGGCGATCACCACTGCGGTGCGCAGCATCCTGACGATCGCCGGGACGCTCGGCCTCCTGTTCTGGCTCAACTGGCGGCTGACGCTGGTCTCGATCATCATCATGCCGCCGGTCGCGATCGTGATCCGGTATTTCAGCCGGCGTCTGCGCCGCGTGGCGCGCGACGTCCAGCAACGCACCGGCTCGCTGAGCCACGTACTCGAGGAAATCGTCGGCGCGCAGCGCGTCGTCAAGATCTTCGGCGGCCAGGCGTACGAGCGAGCCCGCGCCGTCGCGGGCGCGAACAAGTTGCGGCAGTCGATGAGCAAACAGTCGTCGGCAAGCGCCGCCAGCTCGCCATTCTTGCAGTTCGTCGGCGCTTGCGCGGTGGGTTTGATCGTCTACCTCGCACTGAAGCAGAGCGAAACCGGCGGCTTCGATGCCGCGCGCTTCACTTCCTACGTAATCGCGCTGCTGACGCTCCTCGACCGCCTGCGCTCGATGTCGGGTGTCAACGCCAATATCCAGCGCGGCCTCGCTGCAGCGGAAAGCATCTTCGGACTGATCGATGAAAAGCCCGAGGCCGACCGGGGCAAGGTCGAGATCGCACGCCTGCGCGGCGAGCTCGAATTCGAGCACGTGTCGTCGCGCTATGCCGGTGCGGACAAGGACGCTCTGCAGGACGTGAGCCTCACGATCGCGCCCGGCGAAAGCGTCGCCCTGGTCGGACCCTCCGGCAGCGGCAAGACCTCGCTCGTCAACCTGATCCCAAGGTTCTACCAACCGAGCTCCGGCCGCATCCTGCTCGATGGCCACGACATCGACGAATTGACCTTGGCCAATCTGCGCAGTCATCTCGCGCTGGTCAGCCAGGACGTGACGCTCTTCGACGATACCGTCGCCGCCAACATCGCCTACGGCGCGATGACCGGCGCCTCGCGCGAAGCGATCGAAAAGGCCGCACTCGCCGCGCACGCGCTGGACTTCATCCGCGCGCTGCCGGACGGCTTCGACACGCTGGTCGGCGAAAACGGCTTGCGCCTTTCGGGCGGACAGCGACAGCGCCTTGCGATCGCGCGGGCGATCCTGAAGAACGCCCCGCTCCTGATCCTCGACGAGGCGACCTCGGCGCTCGATTCGGAATCCGAGCGCCACGTGCAGGCGGCGATGGATGCGCTGATGCGCGGCCGCACGACGATCGTGATCGCGCATCGCCTGTCGACGATCGAGCGGGTAGACCGCATCGTCGTGCTCGACGCCGGTCGCGTCGTCGAGCAGGGTACGCACGCCGAGCTGCTGCGTGAGGGTGGCCTGTACGCCAAGCTGCACCGCATCCAGTTCTCGGCGGCGGTACCGGTCGCCGGCTGAAGACGCCGTGCGCATCGTTCATACCGAGGCCTCGCTCGGCTGGGGTGGACAGGAACTCCGCACCCTGACCGAGGCCGCCGGAATGATAGGTCGCGGCCATCAAGTCGAGATCGCCTGCCCCCGCGAGGCGCGGATCTTCGCCGAGGCGCCGGGCTTCGGCGTGCCGGTGACGGCGCTGCCGATCGGCCGCAAGCGGCCGCGTGGCGTCTTCACGCTGCGGCGCTTCCTCGAGTCGCGCCGGGTCGACGCGATCAACGCGCACAGCTCAACCGATGCGTGGCTCGCCGCGCTGGCCGGTCGCTTGCTCTCCCGCTCGCCGCCGCTGGTGCGGACCCGGCATATCTCGGCGCCGGTGTCGCGCGATGCAATGACGCGCTGGCTGTATACCAAAGCAACCGCCGAGATCGTGACCACCGGCGAAGCGATACGCACGCAGCTGATCACCGACATCGGAGTAGCGCCCGCGTGCGTCACCTCGATTCCGACGGGCATCGATCCGGCGCGCTTCGGTCCCGGCGATCGCGAGCTTGCACGGCGCTCGCTCGGACTGCCGGCCGGCGTGCCGCTGATCGGCATCGTCGCGACCTTGCGCTCGTGGAAAGGCCACCGCATCCTGATCGAGGCATTGCCGCTGCTTGCGCACCGCGACGCGCAATTGGTCATCGTCGGCGACGGCCCGCAGCGCGAAGCGCTTCGCGCCCAGATCGCGTCGCTCGGGCTCGACGAGCGCGTGCGGCTGGCCGGCGATCAGACCGACGTCGCCCGCTGGCTCGTAGCCTTCGACGTGTTCGCGCTGCCCTCGTACGCCAACGAAGGCGTGCCGCAGGCACTGCTGCAGGCGATGCTGGTCGCGCTGCCCTGCGTGACCACCGACGCCGGCGCAATCGGCGAGGCGGCGATCGCCGATCACACGGCGGTCGTCGTCGCCAAGCAGAATGCGGTCGCGCTGGCTGCGGGCATCGATCGCGTCTTGAGCGATCCGGTGCTGGCGCGGCGCATCGCCGCTGCCGGCAGGGAGCGCGCGCTGTCCAGGTTCAGCCTCGACGCGATGCTCGATCGCATGGAAGCCGTGTTTCACCGCGCCATTGACGGCCGTGCCATCGCCTAGCCGCGGCCACCGTTTTGCGGGGCGCGCCCGGGTCGTCGTCCGCGCGCTGGCGCGCGGCGTCTCGACGCTCGGCCGGCGCAAGCCGCCGCGCGACCCGCAGCGGATCCTGGTCGCGCACCACCTTCTGCTCGGCGATACGCTGATGCTTACGTCGCTGCTGGCCAAGCTGCGCACACAGCATCCAGCCGCGGACATCGTCATGGCGCTGCCCGAGGCTTGCGCGCCGCTCTACCAGAGCGCGCCCTACGGGGTGCGCGCTCTCGGCTGGAACCCGCGCGCGCCGGCGCGCTCGGTGCTCTGGCGCGAGCGCCGTTTCGACCTCGCCTTCGTACCGGGCGACAATCGTATGGGCTGGCTCGCGCTTGCGCTCGGCAGCCGCTGGATCGTCGGTTTCGACGGCGACCGCCCCGCACGCAAGAGGTGGCCGTTCGACGAGTTGCATCCGTATCCGGACCAACCCGCGGCATGGACCGACATCGTGGCGACGTTGGCGCACGGCCCGGCGCCGGCGCCGTATGCAAGACGCGACTGGAGCGACCCGGCGGCGGATCCGTTCGAATTGCCGCACGGACGCTACGCGGTGCTTCACGTCGGGGCAAGCACGCCGCTGAAGCGCTGGGAGTCGGACAAGTGGCGCACGCTGGCGGCATGGCTCGCCGAGCGCGGCGTCGAGCCGGTCTGGTCGGCGGGCCGCGGCGAGGAAGCGATCGTGCAGGAATGCGACCCCGCCGCGCGGCATCGTTCGTATGCCGGCGCGCTGACCTTGCCGCAACTGTGGCGGCTGCTGGCCAACGCCGCGCTGCTGGTCGCGCCGGATACCGGCGTCGCGCATCTGGGGCGCGTCGTCTCGGTACCGACGGTCGCGCTGTTCGGTCCGGGCTCGGCGTTGATCAGCGGCGCCGGCTTCTTCTGGCGAGACGCCCCGTTTCGTGCGGTGACGGTCGACCCGTTTGCCTGCCGCGATCAGCCATTGTTGTTCAAGCGCGAAATTGCCTGGGTGCGCCGCTGCGGGCGTACGCTGGCCGAATGTCCGAGGCCGCGCTGCATGGAAGCGATCGATCTGGCGCAAAGCTGCGCCGCGATCGTCGATCTGGGCGTCGTCAGCGCGTAATCGTCGCCGGGACGATCAGCCGCGGCGGCGCGCGAAAAGCGGCACGGCGCCGGCCAGTTGCACCGGTACCTCGCCCGGCAGCGCGTACTCCGGAATCCAGGTCTTGAGCCAGACGCGGACCTCGGCGTCGCCTGCGACGCGGTCGCGCTCGAGCCACCCGACCATCTGCTCGACGGCGTCGCAATGTCCGGGCAGCGCCTGCGCGATCCGCAGCTTCGGATGCGGCGTCGGCAACGTGGTCTCACCGGACGCCAGCGGCTCCTCGTAGAGCTTCTCGCCCGGCCGCAGGCCGGTGAATATCACGCGGATCTGGTCCGGATCGGCGCCCGAAAGGCGAATCATGTCGCGGGCCAGATCGACGATCTTCACCGGCTCGCCCATGTCGAGCACCAGCACTTCGCCACCGCGTCCCATCAGCCCGGCCTGCAGCAGCAGTTGCGTCGCTTCGGACAACGACATGAAGTAGCGGGTGATCTCCGGATGCGTCACCGTAACCGGGCCGCCACGCGCGATCTGCTCCCTGAACCGTGGAATCACGCTGCCCGCACTGCCGAAAACGTTGCCGAACCGGACGATGACGAACTGCGTGGCACCGTTCTGCAGGCTCTGGCAGATCATTTCGGCCAGGCGCTTCGACGCGCCCATGACGTTGGTCGGATTGACGGCCTTGTCGGTCGACACCAGTACCAATTTTTCGACTCTCGCCGCGACCGCCGCGCGCGCCAGCATCCAGGTGCCGTAGGCGTTGTTGCGCACTGCCTGCCAGGCGTTGGTCTCCTCCATCAACGGCACGTGCTTATACGCCGCAGCATGGAAGATCACGCTCGGGCGCTCGCGTGTGAGCACTTGCTCGACCAGCGACCGATGCTTGACATCGCCGACCAACGTGGCCAGCGGGAGGGCCGGAAACTCGTCCTGCAGCGTCTGCTGGATCTGATAAAGCGCGTATTCGGACAGATCGAGCAGCACCAGACGCTGCGGCCGGAACCGCGCGATCTGCCGGCAGAGCTCGGCGCCGATCGAGCCGCCGGCGCCGGTCACCATGACTACCCGTCCACCGATCCAGTCGCTCAGGCCCGCGCTGTCGAGCACCACCGGATCGCGCGCCAGAATATCGTCGAGCTCGACATGCCGGATCGTCGTCAGCTGCGAGCGGCCGCTGATCAGATCGTCGTAGGAAGGTACCGTCAGCGCCTCGACGCCCGCCGCCGCGCACAATTCGGCGACGCGCCTTCGCACGCCGTGAGCGGCGGCCGGCAGCGCGATGATGACCGTGCGCACGCCGAAGCGCTTGACCCAGGGCGGCAGCTCGGAAATCGGGCCGAGCACGCTGATGTTGCGCAGCAGCCGTCCCTGCTTTGCCGGGTCGTCGTCGAGCAGTCCGACGACGCGCCACTGGCGGCTGTGGGCGAGTTCCTTGGTCAGCCGCGCGCCGGCTTCGCCCGCGCCGAGAATCAGCACGGGCTCGCCCAGCGCCGCCAGCGGGCTGTAGAGTCGATGTTCTTTCCAGATGCGATACGCGAAGCGGCTGCCCGCCATCAGAAAGATCAGGATCAGCGGATAGAGGATCAGCACGCTCCGCGGCACCACGGCGGTCAGGCGCAGCATGACCAGCACCACCGGGATCGCTACCGCCCCGAGTCCGACGGCCAGCACGATGCGCTGCAGGTCGGGTACGCTGGCGAAACGCCAGAGACCCCGGTACAGGCCGAACGCGAGGAAAATGCCCGCCTGCAGCGGAAGGACCCAGGCGAGCGTACGGGTCATATCCGACAGCTGGGGCTGGTGCAGGTCGAGATTGAAGCGAAGCCAATACAGCCCGGCCCACGCGATCGCCGCGGCCACGACGTCGTGAGCAAAGGCCAGCAGCGCTCTCCAGTTAGCGCTTACTGTCACGAAGACCGTCTATTCTTCGGCGCCACTGATACGCTACCGAGCCAAATAAGCCGACAAGGACGAAAGCCCATAGCAGCAACAGGTACCAGCCCGCCTGCGGCGCGCGGGCGAGCGCCGCGAGTGCCGACGCCGCGGCACCGACCATCACCGAGGCATAGAGCGCCAGCGTGCCGGCATGCCCGAACCCCAGCTGCACGAGCCTCTGGTAGTAATGGTCGTGGTGCGCCTGCCAGACCTGCTCGCCGGTCAGCAGCCGGCGCAGCAAGGTCACGCTGGCGTCGGCGATAAAAGGGATGAAAACCAGGAGCGGAAACCAGGCCGGCCACCATCCGTCGCGCCAGCCCTCGATGCCGAAGACCGCGGCCAGGAAACCGAGCGGCACCGCGCCGACGTCGCCGAGGAAAATGCGCGCCGGCGGCCAATTCGCGAGCAGAAACGGCACGACGGCCGCGGCGAGCGCAAGCAGCGCCGGCGCGCTATCGCTTGCGGCCCACGAAGCGGCAAGCGCGTAGGCAGTGAATCCGACGACGGTCATCGTGCCGGAAAGGCCATCGCTGCCGTCCATGAAATTGTACAAATTCGCCATCCAGACGACGGCAACGATCATCAGCGCCGCAACAGGGAAATCGGGCAATGGAGCGGCCAGCCACAGCCAGGCGATTGCCGCCGCCAGTTGCACGAACAGCCTCAGCGGCGCGGATATGCCGTGGCGATCGTCAAAAAACGAAATGACGACAATCGCGGCGAGCGGCAGAAGCCAGGGCCGCGTTCCCGGCAGCCAGGCAATGCCAGCGCACCATCCGACCCAGACGGCGAGCCCGCCGCCGCGCGGCACCGCGCCGCGATGCAGCGAGCGTGCGTTCGGTCGGTCGAAAGGCAGGCCTCCGATGCGTCGGAGCAAGGCAAGCACAATTCCAGCCACTACGGCGGCGATCAACGCGGGCAACAGCATCGGCATTCACCGCCATTCGCGCGAAGACGGTATGCGTAGCGAAATGGAGCCGGCAAGCCGTTGTTTGCACCCATTTTTGGCCGCCTCGCGCGCCAAACGCCGCAACGGAGGCGGAGCGTGAATTATACGCGCTCGCACGCTGGGACGGCGCTCTCGAAAAATGCATTCCTTGTTGCAATTAAGCAACAGGGTAGACGGGGGTTAATGGGGCCGGGGTTTTTAGCTTGCCATGGGAATCGCGCGTTTGGCACAATTGGGGCAACTTCTCCGTTGCTCCTGAGAAGGTTCCGGTGGCAGGCGCAATCGCATCACTTGCCAATCTTATCGTTAGAGGAGAGACCCCATGAATAAGAAACTCGTCGCTCTTGCCGTGGCCGGCGCGTTTGCGCTGCCGCTGACGGCGGAAGCGCAACAACTACAGGTCACGCTGTACGGCCGTGCCAATATGGACCTCGAATTCGTCAAGGCCTCGGGGCCCGGCGCCGCGGATGGTTCGACATCGACCGTTACCCGCGTGGCGAGCAACTCGTCGCGCTTCGGTTTGCGCGGCACGGAACCACTGGGCGGCGGATTGACCGTGTTCTTCCAGGTCGAGAATTCTGTGAACTGGGACGGCAACGGCGCCAGCAATGCGAACACGATCGCGAATCGTGAAACGTTCGTCGGCCTGCAGGGCAGCTACGGCCAGATCTGGCTTGGCCGCTCGCTTTCGCCGTACGACGATGTCACGCCGATCTGGGCGTCGGGTCCGTACAACTACAACACCGGTCTGTTCAACAACTCGAGCTTGTGGTCGAACAACTCGAACGCGATCGGCGGCGAGGCCATCGGCGGGTACGACGACCGGTACAGCAACAGTATCCGGTGGAACAGCCCGACTTGGTCCGGCTTTACGGCGGAGGTGCAAGTCGCAACCAAGGAGAACACGGGTCACAGCTGGGTATTTGCACCCGGAGTTTTCTATAACAACGGGCCGATCCAGGCCGGCTTCGTGTACACCCGCCATGACAAGATCCGCTGCTATAACGCCGCCGGTACTTCGTATGCGGCATGCGGCGCGGTACCGTTCGCCGGATTCTCGGCCAAGGACGATGCATTCTCGATCGCCGGCAGCTACGACTTCGGCGTCGCACGGGTCGGGTTGGTCTACGAACACCTGAAATATGAAACTCCGACCGGCGACCTGAAGCGCGACTTCTGGGGCGTTTCGGGCACGATCCCGATGGGCGGCGGCCTCTGGTACGTGTACTACGGCAGGGCCGGTGACGGCAAGGGCGGCGCGTCGGATAGCGAGACGCGCATCAATTCGCTGGTTCACGGCTCCGATTCCTCTTCGAGCAACTTCGAAATCGGCTACCGCTACGACCTGTCGAAGCGCACCAGCCTGAATGCGGGCTATGTGATGATTCGCAACGATGCGCGTGCGAATTACACGTTCAACGTCGGCGCCTACCCGGTCGCAGCGGGTGGCGATCCGCAAGGCTTCGTGCTGGGCATCATCCACAATTTCTAAAAAACGGCTTCCAGCAACGGCAACGTAGCCTAGCTGGGTTTAAAGTGATCGCTCGGGCGTCCTTTTGGACGCCCGTTTTTTTTCCGTGCCGGGCGCGATATGCTTGACGTCCGGGCTCTCGCTGCTGCGCCTTTTCCCTTGCCATGCCTGACGTCATCGACCAGTTGATCATCGGATTCGACCGCGCATTGCGCACCCTTGCGGGCGCGGTGACCGCCGCGCGCCCCAATCCGGCCGACGGGATCACCAGCCCGGATCTGACGCCTGACGAGCGACGACATGCGGCGGGCCTGATGCGAGTCAATCACACCGGCGAAGTGTGCGCGCAGGCGCTGTACCAGGCGCAGGCGCTGGTCGCGCGCGATCCCGTGGTCCGGGAGCGGTTCGCCGCAGCGGCGCGCGAGGAGGAAGATCATCTGGCATGGACGCAGGACCGTCTTGCGGAGCTCGGCGATCGCACGAGCTTCGCCAATCCGCTCTGGTACGCCGGCTCGTTCGCGATCGGGCTGGCGGCGGGCGTGGCCGGCGACCGCGGCAATCTCGGATTCGTCGTCGAGACCGAGCGCCAGGTCGAAGAGCATCTGTCCTCGCACATCGACCGTCTGCCGGCCGGCGATGCGCGAAGCCGCGCGATCGTCGCCGCGATGCGCGATGACGAAATTCGGCATGGCATGGCGGCGAGTGCGGTCGGAGCGAGCCAGCTTCCGCTGCCTGTCCGGATGCTGATGCGCGCGAGCGCAAGGCTGATGACGGTCACCGCTTATCGCATCTGAATCGGTGACGAGTCCCCTGCGGTACACTTCGGTCATCTGTTTCGATTGTCGGACGACGTGGTGATCGATGCGCCGGAGCTTGCGCAGACGGAAGAGCGACTTGTTTGATCGCCTGGCGATGCTGCTGCTGTTCGGCGGTGTCGCGCTGTCGCCGCTCGCCCACGCGCAATTTGCCAACGTCAGCCTGTACGGCACCCTGAATCTCGACCTGGAGCTGGTCAACGGCAAGCGCCCCGACGGCAGCAACCCGTCGATCGTACGCGTATCCAGCAATTCATCGCGCTTCGGCCTGCGCGGCCATGAATACCTGGGCCAGGGGCAGGTCGCGATCTTTCAGCTCGAGTCGTCGGTGGATGGCGATGCCGGCGGCTTGGCGCTCGCATCGCGCGAGACCTACGTCGGCCTGCAGGGTGACTGGGGCACGTTCAAGCTCGGAAATTTCCTGGCGCCGTACGATGACATCCATACGATCTTCGGCAATTCGCCGACATTGACAACCTCGATCCTGTCCACCGCGGCGCTTTGGGCGCAGGGTGCGCTGGCCAAGGGCGACGGAGGCTTCGATGCGCGACTGGGCAATTCCGTGCGTTACGAAACGCCGCCGCTCCAGGGCTTATCCGCCGCGCTTCAATTCGCGGTGAGGGACACTTCGGGGGATTCCAATGGCGCCAACGGAGATCGTTTGTCCGAGCTGCGGCACGCAAATGTCCTGTCGGCGGGCGCGTTCTACAACGGCGGACCGCTCGATCTCGGCATCGCCTACGAGCGCAATCACCGGATACGTCCGACGGGCCCCACAGACCAGGCACTGTCGATCACCGGCGGCTACGATTTCGGCACGGTCGTCAGCAACGTTGGCTTGCGCGTTGCCGGCGTTTACGAGCGGTTGAACTACGACACGCCGAGCGGCAGCCTCACGCGCGACTTCTACGGTCTGTCAACGGTGCTCGCGGTCGGAGACGGGACGTTCTATGCTTTCTGGGGCAGGGCTGCGGATGGCAAGGGCAGCGCAATCGACGGGACGACGATAGGAGCGCTCGTCAAAGGACCGGACACGGCGAGCGCGCAATGGGAATTGTCGTACAGCTACAGCCTCTCGCTGCGCACGATGCTCTACGCCGGATGGGTGAAAATCGACAACCGCGCGAACGCAGCCTATACGTTCAACATCAATCCCTATCCTGTCGCGCCGGGCGCAAGGCCGACCGGCATCGTCCTCGGCATCGCGCATTTTTTCTAGCGGACCCTTGCGTCCGCCCCAATCCGCCGGCTCGCGGGCGCTCCCGCTTGGCGCCTCCGGGCGCAATGTCTAGTTGTCGGGTGCGCGATCCTCGCTTTCGTCGCTCCACCGCTGCAACTCTCGCAGCCGCGCGGCCCGAATGCGCTGCGGCAGGTCCGCTGCGTCGGGGTGTGCCGCGGCGATCGCGCCGGCATCCACGCCGCGCACGACATTAAGCGCAGCACGAAGCCGCTGCGCCGGCGCATAGCTTTCGCCGCCGCGGCCGGGACGCGACAGCGCATCGGCGGCGCAGGCGCGCAACAGGCCGTCGAGGCGTTCGGGCCGGCGCAACGCATCCGCGGCCAGCAGCAGGTCGAGCAGGGTCGCCGGGCGAAGCTCCTGGGCGCGATGCACGTCGCCGTGGTAGCGCGCGACCAGGCGCGAAAGCTCGCTGCAGTCGGACGGAGCGCGCAGCCGCTCGCTCAGGCGCAGCGCAAGGGCGACGCTGCGCGCTTCGTGGGCAATGTGCCGCGGCCAGTCCGCCGGTGCGGTCGCCGCCTTGCCCAGATCGTGCGTGAGTACCGCGTAGCGCACCGCCAAAGGGTCGCCTGCGGCAGCCGAATAATCCAGCGCCTGCATCAGGTGCACGCCGGCATCGAGCTCGGGATGATGCGCCGGCGGCTGAGGCACACCGAACAGCGCATCGACCTCGGGCAGCAGTTGCCCCAGTGCGCCGCAGCGCCGCAGCACCTCGAAGAACAGCGACGGCCGCGCTTCCACCAGCGCCCGTGCAAGCTCCTGCCAGACGCGCTCGGCGGTCAAGGTCGAGAGCTCGCCGCCGGCGGCGATCGTCCGCATCAGCGCTTCGGTGTCGGGCGCGACGCTGAAGCCGAATCGCGCCGCAAAGCGCGCGACCCGCAGCACGCGCAACGGATCCTCGGCGAAAGCCGGGCTGACGTGGCGCAGGATGCCGGCGCGCAAGTCGGCGACACCGCCATGCGGATCGATGATCGTGCCGTCGCTGTCACGAGCGATCGCGTTGATCGTCAGATCGCGCCGCGCGAGATCGGCTTCGAGAGTCACATCGGGTGTGGTGTGAAAGACGAAGCCGCGATAGCCCCGACCGCTCTTGCGCTCGGTCCGCGCCAGCGCGTATTCGTCGTTCTTTTCAGGATGCAGGAAGACCGGAAAGTCGCTGCCGACCGGACGGAAGCCTTGGGCGATCATCTGTTCGGGCGTCGCGCCGACGACGACGAAATCGCGATCCGCGCCCACGCGTCCGAGAAGCTCGTCGCGGACGGAGCCGCCGACGCGATAGACCTTCATGCGGCAGGGCTCGAAAGCGTCAACGTGCCCGCTTGGCGGCAAAGAGCGCGGACGGTTCCGCCGCCGGGCCAAAAGCGTCGGCGGCCGGGCCGGGGTTCGGCACGGGTTCAGCCGCCGCGCTGCGAGCGGAGGCGGTCGTAGCGGCTTCCCGGCGCTGCGGCGGCGATGTACGCCGGCGCGATCGCCTCGAGTGCGGCAGGAGGCCCTCCGAGCAGCCGCGGGAATGCACAGTCGCAGACATTGTCGCGTTGCATCGAGGCCAGATTGTCGCGGCTCATCAGCTTGCCGGGCAACATTTCCAGCACGCGCGCCTGGAGCTTCGACAGGCCGGGGCCGAGCGCGACGATCGGCCGACGGTAGCCGGTGAGCTCGCCGACGTAGGCGACGAGCTGGCGCAGCGTGTAGACCTTCGGGCCGCAAAGCGGATAGCGCCGGCCGTGGGTCTCATCCTCGGCCAGCGCGCGCACGTACGCGCTCGCCACGTCGGCGACGCCCACCGGCTGAAAGCGCGCGCCGGCGCAGGCCAAGGCGATGACGGGCAGCATGCGCTGCAATTTGGCGAACAGATTGAGAAACGAATCCTCGCGTCCGACAATGATCGATGGCTGGAAGATCGTCCACTGCAGACCGGACGCGGCGACCAGCGACTCGGCCTCCCCCTTGCTGCGCAGGTAGTTGCTCGGTCCCTGCGGGTCGGCATTGAGCGCACTCATGTGCAGGAGGCGCGGTACCGCGCCATCGTGGCAGGCCGCGATCAGCTTGCGCGGCAGTTCGACGTGAATGCGCACGAAGTCGCCGGGCCGCGATTCATTGAGGATGCCGACCAGGTTGATCGCCGCCGCGGCGCCGCGGACCAGGGCCGCGAGCGCCGCAGGATCGTGGACGTCGGCCTCGACCACGTCGACCGTCGGCAGAAGAATCAGGTGCCGTGCGCGCTCGCGGCTGCGGGTCGGTACGACGACGCGCTTGCCCGCCGCGACCAGCCGTGAGACCAGATGCCGGCCGACGAAACCGCTGCCGCCCACAACGACGATCGGCGCGCCGTTCATGGTGCGGCGGGCCGGCGATCGGCCGAAGCCACCGGCGAAGTTGTGGACGCGCCACGCGGCGCGACGATGCCCAAGCGATCCGTGAGCGTGACATAAGGCAGCCCGAGCTGCGCCTGATAGAACATGGCGTTTGCCATGACTTTCTTGACGTAGTCGCGCGTCTCGTTGAAGGGTATGGTCTCGGCGTAGATTGCCCCCTCGATCGGCTCGACGCCGCGCCAACTCTGCGCGCGGCCGGGGCCGGCGTTGTACGCTGCGGTCGCGAGTACCGGCAGCCCATCGAGGCGGTCGAGTACGTGGCGCAGATAGTAGGTGCCGAACTGGGCGTTTATCTCGGGTTGCTCGAGTTGGGTGATGCGATAGTCGCTGCGACGGGTCTGCTGGGCGATCCACCGGGCGGTCGGCGCCATCAGCTGCATCAGCCCGATCGCTCCGGCGCTGGAGATGACATCGGCGGCAAAGCGGCTCTCCTGGCGGGTCAGCCCGAAGACCCATGCTTCATCGAGTCCGTTTTCGCGCACCGCCGGGCCGATGGCTTCGCGATAAGGCGTCTGATACCGGAGACCGAAATCGTGCCGCCGCTGCGTCCTTTCCGCCGTGTTGATCGAGCGGTCGTACAACGCGTTGCGGCGCGCGAATTCCGCCGCGAGCAGCAGCGACCGGTCGTCGGTGCCGCGCACGACATAGGCCCACTCGCGCTGCGCCTCGCTGCGCATGCCGAGGCCGGCAAGCCGCAGCACGCGCTGCACGGCAGGACGTGCGCCGAACGCGGCCAGCGCATCGGTGTCGATCGGCAGCGGCTCGCTGACCGGCATGATCGAAGCCCCGATCGCATCCGCGGCCAGAAAGCCATAGAAATGCGGCTCGGCGGCCAGGCTTCCGAACAGCCGGATCGAATCTTCCTTGCGCGACGCAGCCTCGAATGCTCGCGCCTTCCAATATCGCCACGCAGGCTCCTGCGCCTGGCTTTCCGGCATCGCATCGATCGCGCGAGCCACATCGTGCCAAGCACGGACACGCAGTGCTGCACGCACGCGCCATTCGCGTTGCGCCTCGGTGAGTGACCCATCGTCGACGTCGCGATACCAGGCGTCGGCTTCGGGCAACAGCTGCTTGGCCGCGTTGTAGGCAACCAGCAGATTGCCGTAGTGCCGATCGGCCTCGGGCAAGCGGACGCGCCAGCGCACCCAGGCGCGATGCGCGGACTGGGCGTCGCCGCGAGCGATTCGGTCAAGCGCGTAGAGCGCGAGCTCGCGACCGCCGCGGCTCCCAAATCGAAACTCGCCTTTGGCCAGCGCGGGCCCCGGATTGCGCTCGGTGCGATCGTAGTCGGCGGCCGCTGGCCGTTCGTTCAGGGGCAGCTCGCCGACCAGCCGTGCCGCCAGCCGCTGATTGCCGGCCTCGTGCGCCAGCCGAAAGCGGCTCCAGATGTCGGCCGACGTGATCCGGCCTTTCGCCTCCAGTTCGGCGAACAGCGGCTGACATGATTCGGGCTGGTCGCGGCCGCTGAACCAGTATCGCCGTGCGTCGGCGAGCGCGTCGTCGCGGTCCGATTCGCGGCGCCACTGCAATGCGAAGCACGCCAGCTCGGTATCCTCGCCGTTGCGCTTCGGATATTCGGCGGCGAACTCGGTCCACAGCCCGCGTTTGCCCAACGACTTCAGCCATTCGCCGCGCAGTGCATCGGCCAAGGGCATGCCGTCGTTGCGCTCGAGAAACGCGCGCAGGCGCTCCGGCTGCGCGTCGTCGAGCTTCAGGCGAAGTTGCCAATAGGCGACGTAGGACTCGAGCAGATGGCCCTTGACGCGCGGTGCAGTCCTGTCGAGCGCCGCGGCGTCCTTGGCAAGGAACGCCTCGCGTGCGACAAAGAAATCGACGTCGGTCGGTTCCGCATGGAGAGCGATGGCGAAGGCGCCGGCGGCAGCGCATGCCAGGCAGCGCAGCGCCGGTCCCGTCAACGGTGGCATGGGCATGAACGGATTATCGCCTATTGTCGTCGTTCGTCGATGTCCGGCCCGGATGCGCGCGCCGCGGACGAGTCGTTGGCCGATGGTAAAATCACCGCTACCAGCGAAACAGGGCACCGGGATGGCTCGACAGCAAAAGCGCGTTCAGGTCGGCGTCGTCATGGGCAGCGACAGCGACTGGGATGTGATGCAGCATGCCGCTGCCCAGCTTGCTGCATTCGGCATCGCCTACGAAGCCAAGGTCGTGTCGGCGCATCGAACGCCCGATGCGATGTTCGCCTATGCCGGCCGCGCGGCAGCGCGCGGACTGGTGTGCATCATCGCCGGCGCCGGCGGCGCCGCGCACCTGCCGGGAATGCTTGCCGCCAAGACGGCGCTTCCGGTCCTCGGCGTTCCGATACCCACGCGCCACCTGAACGGCCAGGATTCGCTGCTTTCGATCGTGCAGATGCCCAAGGGCGTACCGGTGGCGACGTTCGCGATCGGCGAAGCGGGCGCTGCCAACGCGGCCCTCTTCGCGGTCGCGATGCTCGCGCGCGGCAACCCCCAGCTGACCAAGAAGCTCGCCGACTTCCGCGCCGCGCAAAGCACGGCCACGAACGCGATGACGCTGCCGCCGAAGCTTCGCGCGAAGTGATCGCCCCGGGCTCCTGGCTCGGGTTGCTCGGTGGGGGACAGCTGGGCAGGATGTTCTGCATGGCCGCGCAAAGCATGGGCTACCGGGTCGCCGTGCTGGATCCCGGCGATGCGTGCCCGGCGGCTTCGGTCGCCGACCGGCACATCCGCGCCGAGTATGCCGACCGGCATGGCCTGGCGACGCTTGCCGACCTTGTCGCCGCCGCCACCACGGAGTTCGAGAACGTTCCGGCGGCAAGCCTCGAGTACCTCGGTCGTCGCGCCCGCGTCACACCGTCGGCGGACAGTGTCGCCATCGCGCAGGACCGCATCCGCGAAAAGCAGTTCCTTGCGAAAAACGGCTTTGCCGTCGCGCCGTTCGCGGTGCTGGCGACGGACGGCGATGCGCGATCGATCGACTCGGCGCTGCTGCCCGGCATCGTCAAGAGCGCGCGCTTCGGCTACGACGGCAAGGGCCAGATCAAGGTCGACGACGCGGCGCTGGTCCCGGCGGCGTTCGCCGCGATGGGCGCCTGGCCTTGCGTCCTCGAACGGCTGGTCGCGTTGAGCTGCGAGCTGTCGGTGATTGTCGCGCGCGACGACCGCGGCGATGCGGTGACCTGGCCGGTCGCCGAAAATCGCCATCGCGACGGGATCCTGGACTCGAGCATCGTGCCGGCTCGCATCGCACCCGCGCTCGCGGCCGAGGCTCGCGACATCGCGCTTCGCGTCGCCGCCGCGCTCGACTACCGCGGCGTTCTTTGCGTCGAGTTTTTCGTCGTCGCCGACGGGCGCCTGCTGATCAATGAAATCGCGCCGCGTCCGCACAATAGCGGCCACTACACGATCGACGCCTGCGTCACCTCACAGTTCGAGCAGCAGGTGCGCGTTCTCGCCGACCTGCCGCTCGGCGACACGCGGGCGCATGGACCGGCGGTCATGCTCAATCTGCTGGGCGACATCTGGTTCGATTCCGCGTCGGGTGCGACGGGACAGGATCGCCGTGAGCCGGATTGGCGTGCGGTGCTCGAAGCCCCCGACGCCAAGCTGCACCTGTACGGCAAGGACGACGCGCGGCGCGGCCGGAAGATGGGGCACGTGACCTGCGTCGCGCCGACGCTCGATCAGGCGCTCGCCACGGCTCGCGCGATCCGGCGGCGCCTCGAGATTCCCGACGACGGTGGGCTGTGAGCGCGCCGCTCGCCGGCGTCCGCGTACTCGACCTTTCGCGCCTCTTGCCCGGGGCGGTGTGCACGCTGCATCTGGCCGATCTCGGCGCCGATGTCGTCAAAGTCGAGGATACCGGCGCCGGCGACTATGCGCGCTCGCTGGGCCACGGCCCGTCCGACAGTGGGCGCGCCTCCTCCGACGTGCCGTCGGCGTTCTACCGCATCGTCAATCGTAACAAGCGCAGTCTCGCGCTGGACCTCAAGGCCGATGCCGGCCGTGCCGCATTCCTCCGGCTGGCGCGACACGCCGACGTGATTGTCGAAAGCTTCCGGCCCGGCGTCGTCGACAGGCTCGGCGTCGGCTATGCGGCGATTGTCCCGACCAATCCGCGCATCGTCTATTGCTCGATCACCGGCTACGGCCAGACGGGGCCGTATCGAGGCCGGCCCGGCCACGACATCAACTATCTGGGCTACGCGGGCGTCCTCGACCAGACCGGGGCGGCCGGCGGGCCGCCGGCGCTATCCAATCTGCAGATAGCCGACTTGCTCGGGGGCGCGATGAACGCCTCGACGGCAATTCTCGCCGCACTCTTTGGCGCGTCGCGCACCGGCCGTGGCACGCAGGTCGATATCGCGATGACCGATGGCGCGCTGGCGCACAATATCTTCGCACTGCATGCGATCGAAACGCGCGGACACGCCGAGCGCCGCGGCAGCGACCTGCTGACCGGCGGGGTGCCCTGCTACGGCGTCTACGCGACGCAGGACGGACGCCACGTCGCCGTCGGCGCGCTCGAGGAGAAATTCTGGCGGGCGCTGTGCGAGGCGGTCGAGCGCCCCGACTTGGTCGCCGGACAGTTTGCGACCGGACACCCGGGGAAAGCCGTCCGGCAGCAGCTGGCGGCGATTTTTTTGCAGCGGACGCAGGCGCACTGGATCGAGCGCCTCACCGCCGTCGAGTGCTGCGTCACGCCGGTGCTCACGCCCGACGAGGCGCTCGCCGATGCGCAGGTCCGCGCGCGCGACATGATCGTCACCGCTGTCGATGGCAGCCGGCAATACGCGCCGCCGTTTCGCCTCGCCGGCCACGAATTCTCAATCGCGCGCGCCGCGCCTGACCAAGGCGAGCATTCGGCCGAAATCCTGCGTGAAGCCGGTTTCAGCGCAGGAGAAATCGGGGTGCTCAGGGCCGCCTTAATCATCGGCGAGCCTGACCGTACCCCTTGAGTCCCGGACTCTTGGTCCGATCGCCAGATTTACAAGGTGCGGCAAGTCGCCCTTACGGGCATTGCCGTTTCGCGGCTGGCGGATTAAAGTTTTACCATGCCACTATCGATATTGGCATGCTCGGACAGCAAGTCCGGATCGGCCGTACAACCGAAGGTGCCGGCGAGACGTCAACAGGAGGCATGATGAAATTTCGTTCTGGAGCAACTTTTGCATTGCTGATGCTGGCCGCATGGCCGGTTCTTATCCAGGCCGCCGAGCTCGAAACACTGGGCGCGATGCACCACACGGGCATAGCGGTTGACTGGCCGCTGATTCCGCAGACCGGTCCCAAGGCGGATCAGATCAAGCAGAACCTGACCAAGATCAAGCTGCCCCCGGGATTCCACATCGCTCTGTACGCCATCGTGCCGGACGCCCGCCATATCGCGATCGGTCCGCAGGGCGTCGTCACCTTCGTTGGGACGCGCAAGTCGAAAATCTGGGCGGTGACCGATCGCGCTCGCAGTGGCGTCGGGGATGAGGTGAAGGAGTTCGCGCCGACGCTGCCGAAGAAAATCCCGAACGGCCCATGCTTCTCCAAGGACGGCTTCCTGTATGTCGTCGAGCAGAACCGGGTGCTGGAATATCCGGCGGCCGAGTTTTTCTATGAGAGCGCGGACGTCGTGGCCGGCGCCGTCGTCCCGGAGGGCGAGCTGATTCCGAAGTCCGAAGAGAGTTATAACCACACCGCGCGGCCGTGCCGTATCGGGCCGGACAACAAGCTCTACATTCAGCTCGGCCAGCCCTACAACGTGCCAGGCAAGGACAAGCTGGACCTGTACCACAAGACCGGCATGATGGGCATTATCCGCATGGACCGTGACGGCAAGAACCGCGAAGTCTATGCGACCGGACTTCGCAACGCCGTTGGCATGGATTTCAATCCGAAAGACAAGACGCTCTGGAGCAACGACAACCAGGTGGACGGCATGGGCGACGACCAGC